>DPMC01000136.1 GCA_003541675.1 Acidimicrobiaceae bacterium
CACCACGACCCCATCGCCGGGGCGTGGCCAACAGGGCCCGCGGGTAGTCCTCGAACATCCAGCGGGAGAAGTTCCGTCGGGTCCACGGTGTCAGGTCGGCTAGACGGACGGCGGTCCTCGCGCCGACCCGATGGGCCAGCACCCGTTGCAGGGCCATCGACATCCGATGGTCGGCTACCAGATTGCGGCGTACGGCCCGGCGGTACGTGGCGGCCACTTCCATGGTCGATCCGCCGGCTGAGGAGGCCTCAGCGGCCAGGATGCCGGTGAGCAGGGCTTGACCGATGCCCTCGCCGGTTAGGGCGTCAGTGGCTGCCGCTGCATCGCCTACGAACAGCACTGGTCCGTGGACGAGCACGGCCCGGTCCACCCGGGCCGGAATCGGCCAAGCCGTGCGGCGGCCCTCGGGCCGGGCATGGTCGCCCAGCACAGCCCGGATCGGTGGCCGGTCCATGAGACCGCCCCAGATCTGTCCGGTGTCTCCCACGGCCACCGGACCGCCACGGAGGATGCCGAAGCCCACGTTGGCCCGACCACCTGGCAGGGGGAAGGACCACGCGTATCCGGGCAACAGATCAGACTCGAACCACACGTGCAGATCGGTGGCCGCTGGGCCCACGTCGGATACGTACTGGCGGAAGGCATACCACTGGCCACGGTCGTCGCCGGTGGACAACCCGAGGAATCGGCGGATGGGCGACCACATGCCGTCGGCGGCCACCACCGTGGTAGCCCGTACCGACCCCAGACCGTCGACGTGCACCGTCGCTCCGGTCCGGTTCCCCAGGCCGTTCCCGGCGTCCAGGCTGAGGCCGGTGACCGCATGTCCTTCGAGCACCTCGGTGCCCGCTGTCCTTGCCAGGTCCAGGAGCGCCGCGTCGTACTCCCGGCGGGGGACGACCGCTGCGTACCGTCCGTCGTCCCGAGGCAGCGGGAAGCGGACCGAACGGCCCGACGGCGAGTGGATCACAGCGTCATCCACCGGCTGCCAGCCACCGATCGGGTTGGGATCCAGGCCGAGCTGCTCGCCGAGACGCAGGGCCAGCGTGGTCAGGCCGTCGCCGCAGCACTTGTCCCTCGGGAAGGACGCCTTGTCGACCAGCAGCACCATCTGGCCGGCCCGGGCCGCCGTGATGGCTGCCGCGCTCCCGGCCGGACCGCCGCCCACCACCAGCACGTCGACCATCCGGGTCGGAGCGTCCGTCATCAGTTCCACTGGCGCGTCCTCAGAACAGCTTCATCTCGTCGGATTCAATGCCCCGGAGTTCGTCGTAGTCGACAACCACGCAACCAATGCCCCGGTCGGTGGCCAGCACCCGGGCCTGAGGCTTGATCTCCTGGGCTACGAACACGCCTCGGACCGGGCGCAGCATCGGATCGCGATTCAAGAAGTCGAGATAGCGGGTGAGTTGTTCCACCCCGTCGATGTCGCCCCGCCGTTTGACCTCGATGGCCACCGCCCCACCATCGGTGTCCCGGCACAGCAGGTCGACCGGTCCGATATCGGTGGGGAACTCTCGGCGGACGAGGCGTAGTCCTTTGTAAATCGACGTGGGGTCGGCAGCGAGCAGCTCCTGGAGGTGGGCCTCCACGCCGTCCTTCACTAGGCCCGGGTCGATACCCATCTCGTGGTCCATTTCGGCCAGCACCTCGTGGACGGTGATTGTCAGATGCTCGCCTTTGGGGCTTCGGACATGCCAGATCTGTGCGGTCGCGTGCTGATCGGCCGCCGCGTTACCGGCCTTGCCGCCCGCTTCGTCGATGGTGAGCGTGTTCGGGGCATTCATCCAGTTCAAGGGCTTGTAGGCCCCGCCGTCAGCATGGACGGCTACGCAGCCGTCGGCCTTGACCATGAGGAGCCGGACTGCCTCGGGAAGGTGGGCGGTGAGGCGACCGTCGTAGTCGACGGTGCAGCGGGCGATGACGACGTGCACGGAATGGGACTCAGGCTTCTGGTGCCGGCGGGGTGGCCAGCGCGGCCAGCACGGCGTCGGCTAGTTCGGTCCGGCAGATCACCAGATCCGGTAGGTAAGGGTCGGGATGGTCGTAGGTGAGTGGCGATCCGTCAATTCGTGAGGCATGTAGGCCAGCGGCCAGTGCCACCGCGGTCGGCGCGCAGTTGTCCCATTCGAACTGTCCGCCGGCGTGGACGTAGCAGTCGACCTCGCCCCGCACCACGGCCATGGCCTTGGCGCCCGCCGAGCCCATCTCCACCAGGACGCCACCCAGCGCGTTGCACACGGTGAGCGCCTCGTCGGGCGGCCGGGAGCGGCTCACCACCATCCGGGGCCGTGCGGAAATCGGGGGGAGGTCGGTGGCCGACGGCGGCTGGTCCGTGGCCAGGGTGCATCCCAAGGCGGGGAGAGCCACCGCCCCGACCACGGGCTGTCCGTCGACGGCCAGTGCGACGTGCACGGCCCAGTCGGTGCGTGGCGGTTCGGAGTACTCGCGGGTGCCGTCGACCGGGTCGATGATCCAGGTCCGAGACGTCGTCCCCCGTCTGGGGTGGCAGTCGTGCGCCGTGCCCTCCTCGGACAGCACGGCATCGTCGGGACGGACCTCGGCCAGCGCCTCCATCAGGAACTCGTGGGACCGCTGGTCGCCCTCGTGCTTCAGGACGGCTGCCGGCGCGCCGTCGGCAACCATTCGGGCCCGGATGTCGAGCAGCACCTCTCCGGCCCGGGTGGCCAGGTCAGCTGCCAGTTGGTGATCCTCGGGCGTGACCATGGGTCAGTCGCCCGCCGATCGTCGGCCCAACTCCACGGCGGCTCGCACGGTGGCTCGCAGGTCGCCCTCGTCTGCACCGGCGGCCATTAGGCGTTGCACTGAGGCTTCCACCTCGGCGGCCCGCTGTTCGTCCAGCGAGGTCGCCGCTTCCACGACGGGGACCAGCACGCCGACCAGTAGGAGGGTTAGGGCTCCGACTGCGCCCACGAATCCGAAGGTCAGGGCGGCGTCGATCCTGTCGGCAATGGACGTCACGATCATCCCGGCGATACCGATGACGCACAGCACCAGGGCTGCGGCGCGGACCGTGTCCGGGGCGAGCAACCGGGTGCGGGCATCGGCCCTGCTCACTGGCTCGGCCTCATCGAACGAGGGGCTTGTACTTCATGCGGTGGGGCTGGTCGTCGAGCCCCAGCTCCTTCTTCCGGTACGACTCGTATTCGGTGAAGTTGCCTTCGAACCACCGGACCTGCGAGTCGCCTTCGAAAGCCAGGACGTGGGTGGCCACCCGGTCCAGGAACCATCGGTCGTGGCTGATGACCACGGCGCAGCCCGCGTAGGCGTCCAGTCCGGACTCGAGTGCCCGCAGGGTGTCCACGTCGAGGTCGTTGGTGGGCTCGTCGAGCAGGAGCACGTTGGCACCGCTCCGAAGCACCTTGGCCAGGTGTACCCGGTTGCGCTCACCGCCCGAAAGGTCGCCGACCTTCTTCTGCTGGTCCGAGCCCTTGAAGTTGAACGACGACACGTAGGCCCGACCGTTGACCTCCCGACGACCCAACTCGATGAATTCCCGGTCGTCGGTGATCTCCTGGTAGACGGTGCGCTCTGCATCGAGGCTGTCGCGTGACTGGTCCACGTAGCCGATCTCGACCGTGGGGCCGATTCGGATCGCGCCTCCGTCGGGCGCCGTGGCCCCTTCGGCGTTCCCGTCAGCTGCCGCGGTGAGCATCCGGAAGAGGGTTGTCTTGCCGGCGCCATTGCCGCCGATCACGCCGACGATGCCAGCAGGCGGAAGCGAGAATGACAGGTCGTCTATGAGGAGGCGGTCGTCGAATCCCTTCGATAGGTGGTCGACCTCGATGACCTGATCACCGAGTCGCTGGTTGGCCGGGATGTCGATCTGGAGCTCGCGTGCCCGGGTCTCTGTCTCGGCGGCCTCGGCCACCAGCCGGTCATAGGCCGAGAGGCGGGCCTTGCCCTTGGACTGGCGAGCCTTGGGGGCCATCCGGACCCACTCCAGTTCCCGCTCGATGGTCCTCTTGCGGGCCGAGTCGACCTTCTCCTCAGACGACAGGCGGGCCTGCTTCTGTTCGAGCCAGCCCGAGTAGTTGCCTTCGTACGGTATGCCCCGGCCCCGATCCAGTTCGAGGATCCAGCCGGCAACGTTGTCGAGGAAGTACCGGTCGTGGGTGATGGCCACGACGGTGCCCTGGTAGTCGCGCAGGGTGCGTTCCAGCCAGGCCACCGACTCGGCGTCAAGGTGGTTGGTGGGCTCGTCCAGCAACAGCAGGTCGGGGCGGGACAGCAGGAGGCGACACAGGGCGACACGCCGACGCTCGCCGCCCGACAGGGAGTCGATGGCCGCGTCACCGGGCGGAAGCCGGAGGGCGTCCATGGCGATCTCGATGGTGCGTTGCAGGTCCCAGGCGCCAGCTGCTTCGATCTTCTTCTCGAGTTCGGCCTGGTCGGCGCCCAACTTGTCGTAGTCGGCATCGGCGTCGGCCCAGCCGGCCAGCACCTCCTCATAGCGGGTGAGGAGGTCGGCTACCGCGCCCACGCCGTCCATGACGTTGCCCTGCACGTCCTGGGACGCGTCGAGCATTGGCTCCTGCTCGAGAAGCCCGACGGTAAAGCCATCGGTCAGGCGGGCCTCGCCGGTGAAGCCGTCGTCGATTCCAGCCATGATCCGCAGCAGTGATGACTTGCCAGCACCGTTGGCGCCCAGGACGCCGATCTTGGCCCCCGGGTAGAACGACAACGAGATGTCCTTTAGGACATCCCGGTCCGGCGGGTGGAACCGGCCGACACGATGCATGGTGAAGATGAACTGGGCACTCATGGGCGCC
>DPMC01000207.1 GCA_003541675.1 Acidimicrobiaceae bacterium
GCGATGATCACATGGTCGCCGGGCGCCACGTGGGTGACCCCGTCACCTACCGCGGTCACCACGCCGGCACCTTCGTGGCCCAGCACGGCCGGCGGGGCCAGCGGGATGGTGCCGTTCATGGCCGACAGGTCTGAATGACAGACGCCGCTGTGGGCAATCTTTACCTGGACGTCGCCGGGGGCGATATCCCGGAGGGTCACGTCGTCGGCGATGACCAACTCCTCGGTGGGCGTCTCGGTCA
Organism: Acidimicrobiaceae bacterium; assembly: GCA_003541675.1. Taxonomy (GTDB): domain Bacteria; phylum Actinomycetota; class Acidimicrobiia; order Acidimicrobiales; family MedAcidi-G1; genus UBA9410. The sequence goes on from DPMC01000207.1 coordinate 242, forward strand.
GGATCGCTGCGAGCATCAGGGATTCTCCGTTCTGGGCAACGGGTGGTGCCCAAGTAGCCGACGGTACCGGTCGGATCGTCCCGGCGAGAAGCCCGCCGGACACGCGATCGGGTGTTCCCGCTCCATCCGGAGGGCCGCTCTTTTCGGCACCTTCGGGACGTGGACCTCAAGATGTGCCGCTTCGACGGGCACACGGGCTCGGCACACTACGTGGAGGCGCCCGGGCGTGGCTGAAAAACGTCGTACCGACTTGCGCTAGGCCCGTCCCAGATCGGTGTTGGCCACGACGATGCCGTCGTCGTCGGCCCACAACCACATGCCGGGCACGAGGTCCACGCCTGCCACGGTGACCGGTACGTCACGATCCCCCACGCCACTCTTGACGCTCCGGCGGGGGCACGTGCCCCTGGCGCGGATACCAACGGCCAATGCTCGGAGTTCGGCGACGTCGCGGACGCAGCCGTCCACCACGATGCCCGACCAACCGTTTTCGACAGCCAGAACACCAAGGTTGCCGCCGACCAGCGCGCACTGCTCCGAGCCGCCACCGGCCACCACCAGGACGCGACCGTCACCCCGCTCGGTCAACGCGTCACGGACCAACGTGTTGTCCTCGAACACAGCCAGGGTCGACACCGGTCCACGAAAGGCGTCCACGCCTCCGTAGGACCCGAAGCCGCCGGTCAGCACCTGAACCGCATCACCGTGGTCGTCACAAAGGTCAGCGGTGGGTTTCACTTCAGGCTCAGCTTCCGCCGATGAACTCGTAGAGCCGGTCCTTGGGCCGTCCCACGGTGGTCACCAGCGGTCCATCGCCTGCCAGATCGCCCCGCACCAGGATGGGTCGCTGCAGGAGGGCCTTGCGGCGGGCCAGTAGTTCAACCACCGCATCGGCGTCGCCCACGTAATCTTCCTCGACCAACTCCAACTTCTTGAACTGCGAGTCCTTACGGACCAGGTCCTCCACGGGATCGGACAGCCCCGCGGCGATGCGTCGCAGCAACGCCTCGTCCGGTGGTTCCTTCATGTAGAGCACGACGTGGGCGTCGACTCCCAACTCCTCGGCGACCGCCAAGGCGTTCTTGGATGCGTGTCAATGGGGGTTGTGTAGGACGGTGAGGTCTGCCACGAAAACTCCTGTCATGTTCGGGGCCTGAAACTCGATGGGCCGGATTCTCAGTCTGGAATAAGTCGATCGGAAGCGAATCAGTCGGGGTGCTCGACGTGGGACCGTAGATGGGTGCCTGCGTCGTTGGTCCAACCCTTGGAACGGGCATAGGCGAACATGCCCGAGAAGCCCTCGTCCCACGTTTCGTCGATGCGGCCTGACAGCCAATGGCGGACAGCCGTCTCGGCGATCCAGAGGTACTCGCCGTCGGCCCGGGTGTCCTCGCCCATGGTGGCTGCCAGGTCAGCGGTGGAAAACCCGGCGCTGTCCTCGACGTGGAAGTCGGTGAACACGTCGTGCTCGTCGACCCGGATCTCACCCGCTGCATCAACCCGGATGATCATCAGTCCAGCCCTCGTCTGTACGCCGTCATCGCGGCTGACATTAGAAGCACTGGCCCTGGGCGCACGGGTCCTAGAAACCCCGCCACACCGGATCGCGACGCTCGCGGAAGCTGGCCAGGCCCTCGGCGGAGTCCACGGTGCCGTTGTTGAGTTCCACGGCCCACGCCTCATTGTCCTCCAGCGTGCGCCGGTCGACGTCCAACGACCGGTTCACCAGCCACTTAGTGAGCATGAAGCTTCGGGTCGGGCCGCTGGCCAGCCGTTCCGCCCATTCGGTGGCGGCCTCGATGAGATCGTCGCCGGGAACTACTCGGTTGCAGAGTCCGATTCGGAGAGCCTCTTCGGCGCTGATGTCCTCGGCAAAGAACATGAGTTCCTTAGCCTTCTGTAGTCCCACCAGGCGGGGCAGGATCCAGGCACCGAGCCCGTCAGGCACCAGGCCCCGGCGAGCGAATACCTCGATGAGCTTGGCGTTGTCGGCCATGATCACCAGGTCACAGCACAACGCCAGGTGGGCCCCCACGCCGGCCGCCGTGCCGTTCACCGCGGCGATCACCGGCAGTTCGCTGTCCAGTATGGCCGGCATCAACTTGAGCTGACCCTCGAGCATCATGCGTCGGGACTCGCCGACGGCGAGCGGTGGCGCATCGTCGGGTCGCGGAGCGAACTCACGACCAACGCTTATGTCGGCCCCCGGGCAGAAGAGTTTCCGACCTACAGCGGTGATCACGATGGCACGGGCCTCGAACCGGCCGTTGCAACCGTTGATCAGCGAAGCCATGCGATCCCGCATGTCCGGCGAGATGGCGTTGCCCTTGGTCGGGTTGTCGATGGTGATCCACGCCACCTGGTTCCGGATCTCGAACCGGACCTGTTCCTCGACGTCAGGCTGCTCAATATCAGACTGCTGGGGGGTCGGGTCGTCGCTCATCACCGTCGACGGTAGTCGTCACCCCTCCCAGACGAGACGACCGGGAGATGCCTGCGTGCAGGAACTAGACGGCGTCTGCGCCACGCTCGCCGGTCCGGATGCGGACGAGGTTGCCTACGTCCGTCACCCAGACCTTGCCGTCGCCGATCTTCTCGGTTCGGGCGGCGGCCACGATGGCGTCCACAACCTGGTCGGCCACGTCGTCGTCGACCACCACCTCGACCCGGGTCTTGGGGGTGAAGAGCACC
>DPMC01000195.1:0-1887 GCA_003541675.1 Acidimicrobiaceae bacterium
GGTGAGTACGAGGTAGAGGTGGTTGTCACCCGCTTCGAGGTTGACCGGGCTATTGCCTGGGGCATCGAGAGTGCCAACCTGCAGCCCCCCATCGGCCACGTCTACGGCTACGACCTGGAGCCAATCGACGGGGGCACCCTGGTCACCTCCACCTACGACTGGACCGACGTCCACCCAGACTGGGAGGCGGCCGTCGACGCCATCTTCCCGGTGATTAGCGAGACCAACCTACGGGCCACCTTGGGCATCCTGGCCCGGACCGTCGCCCCCGGCCAGGGCCGCCCGGGTGCCGGGGAGGACTGACCAGTGGCTTGGATCCAAACCATCCGTGAGGACGAGTGGGAGGGCCCGCTGGCCGACCTCTACGGCCAGGTGGTCGATGACGCCTATGGCCGGGTGGACAACGTCATGCAGATCCACTCCCTTAACCCGAACGCTCTGGCCGGGCACCTCGCCGTCTACCGGTCGGCCATGGCCGGCACGAAGACGCTGCGAAAGGTCGAACGCGAGTTGGTGGCCCTAGTAGTCAGTCGGTACAACGACTGCCACTACTGAACGGTTCACCACGGGCGCGGTCTGCGCCGACTCCTGAAGGACGACGACCTGCTGGCCGCCATCGAGGACGACTGGCGCACCGCTGGCCTGTCTGACCAGCGCACAGCGATGTTGGCCTACGCGGAAAAGTTGACCGCCCATCCCGGCGACATGGTGGAGGCCGACGTGGAGGCCCTGCGGTCCGTCGGCTTCAGTGATCGCGACGTGCTCGACATCTGTGAGGTGGTGGCCTACTACGCCTACGCCAACCGGATCGTGGACGGCCTTGGCGTGTCGATGGAGTCGTGGATCCCTGAGGACTGACCGGTCGGTGTCGGGTCACGGGGACCTGGGGATCAGCTGAAGGCGGGGATGACCTCGTCGCAGAACAGCTCCATGGACCGCTTCTGCTCGTTGAGCCCCAGGCCGAGGCTGGCGTAGTAGATGAACTCGTCCACGCCGAGCACTTCGTAGCGCCGGAGTTTGGCGATCACCTCGTCGGGGGTGCCGAATAGGAGATTTTCGCTCAACGTGGTCGGTTCGTAGTCCGCAGCGTTGGTCACCTGGTCCATGGGGATGGTTGCCGGGAATCCGTCTTGCACGTCGCCCAGGTTCTTGAACAGGTTCTCGAACTGGCTGAGCTGCTGTTGGGCGGCCTTCACGGGCACCATCCACTGATCGGCCGAGTCGTACACCGCGGTGTGGCGCATCAGCGCCCATGTGGGCCGGGGTGCCTCGGGGCAGGCGGCGATCGAGGCGTCCAACTGTTCCCTGTAGAGCTCGGCCTCGGCAAACGGTCGGGCGATGGGCCACGACATGACATTGCACCCGTTGGCCACTGCGTAGTCGAACGTGATGGGTGACCGGGCGGCCACCCAGATCGGCGGGTGGGGTTGCTGGACTGGTTTGGGTACCGATGTCGACGTCGGGAACGACCAGAACTCACCGTCGTGGGCATAGTCGCCAGCCCACAACTCTTTGAGGACGGGCAGCATCTCCTGCATGTAGCGCCAAGCGTCGGACTGCTTAAGGCCGGGGCGCATCCGGTCGAACTCGCGCTGGTAGGCCCCCGATCCGATGCCGAACTCGAGGCGGCCGTCACTCACCAGGTCCAGGAACGCCGCTTCGCCGGCCAGCTTGATGGGGTTCCAGTAGGCGGCCACGGCTACCGCGGTGCCCAGGCGGATCCGGCTGGTATGGCCGGCCCACCACGTCAGAATCTGCAGCGGGTTGGGGGCGATGGTCATCTCAAGCGCGTGGTGCTCAGCGGCCCATGCAGTGGTGAATCCTCCGGCCTCGGCCATCTGGACCATCTCGAGGGTGTGCCGGGCCACGGCGTCCATGGCGAGCGAG
>DPMC01000195.1:1919-3160 GCA_003541675.1 Acidimicrobiaceae bacterium
CTGGTAGGCCCCCGATCCGATGCCAAACTCGAGACGGCCGTCACTCACCAGGTCCAGGAACGCCGCCTCGCCGGCCAACTTGATGGGGTTCCAGTAGGCGGCGACGGCCACAGCGGTGCCCAGCCGGATCCGGCTGGTGTGGCCGGCCCACCACGTCAGGATCTGCAGCGGGTTGGGAGCGATGGTCATCTCAAGGGCGTGGTGCTCAGCGGCCCATGCAGTGGTGAACCCTCCGGCTTCGGCCATCTGGACCATCTCGAGGGTGTGCCGGGCCACGGCGTCCATGGCGAGCGAGCCGTCGAGCCGCTCCAGGTTGATGGCCAGTTGGAACTTCATGAAAGTTTCTCCGAGTTGGGGTCGGTGGGGGTCCGATGGGCGAACGAGTCGCGTCGGAAGCTATAGAGCGCATCGCCGTCCACCTCGACGACGACCACGGCGGGGCGACCCGACTCAAGCCCAGCCCGGACGGCCTCGCCCACCTCGTCAATACGTTCGGCTCGTAGACCGACGGCTCCGTAGAGTTCGGCGACCCGTTCGAACGGGGGGCTGTGCACGTCTGCGCCGATGTATCGGCCGTCGAAGAAGTCGCGCTGGTAGGCCTTTTCGGCGCCCCAGCAGCCGTTGTCCATGACCACGGTGACAGTAGGGATGTCATGGCTGACCGCCGTGGACAGCTCCGACAGCGTCATACCGAATCCGCCATCACCCATCAGGCTGATCACCGGGCGGTCGGGACGGGCCAGCTTTACGCCAAGGCCGCAGGCGAAAGAGAAGCCTACGAGGCCGAAGTCCAGGGGACTGAACAGGCAGGGAGGCTCGAAGTGGTCGAGGGCGTCGGTGGCCTGTAGGCACAGCGTCCCGGCATCCAAGGTGATCATGGCGTCACGGGGCAGTACGGCTCGCAACTCGCGGAACAGGCCCGAGGGCTGGATTGGGTAGGCGCTGGATGCCTGCTCCTCACGCCTGACTCGGTGGGCGGCCCGGTCGTCGGCGAAAGTCCGGGCCCACTTGGCGTCTGTGGTCCCGTCTCCCCTAACGGAGACTAGGGCGGCGGCCAACTGCCCGGCCACCGTCGGGGCATCGCCGTGGATGCCGACCTCGACGGGGAAGAACCGGCCGATGGCCGTGGGCTCGATCTCCACCTGGATGATCGCAGCGTTCCGGTTGACGTTGTCCCACGAATAGAAGGTTGAGTTGAACCCGAGCCGGGTACCCAGGGCGAGGATGACGTCGGCCTCGCA
>DPMC01000195.1:3551-4255 GCA_003541675.1 Acidimicrobiaceae bacterium
TCGGCGGGGATCGCATCTCCGTGGCCGGGCGAGGTGGCGATAGGGGCGTCCAGCTTCTCGGCCAGGTCAATCACCTCGGCGAATCGACCCCCATTCTTGATCCCGGCGCCAGCCACGATGACCGGCCGCTCAGCTGTGGTCAACAGGGCAGCAGCCTGCTGTACCGGCACGTCGGCACCGGCTGGCAGGTCGACCACCCGGGAAGCCGCGGGGTCCCACGGCGGGTCGAAGTTGGCGGTGCCGGCCAGCACGTCGCGGGGGAGGTTCAGGTGGACGGGCCCTCGCCGGGGGGACAACGCGACCCGGAACGCCTCGCGAATCATTTCGGGGATCCGTTCGGTAGACGGGACGGTCCAGGTCCGCTTCGTGATGGGGCGAAACAGGGCGTCCTGATCGACCTCTTGGAAGGCGTCGCGGTAGACGTGGCTGGTTGCCAGTGCACCAGCCAGGGACACCACCGGCGAGAAGGCTGCCGCGGCCTGGGCCACTCCGGTCACCAAGTTGGTGGCACCGGGGCCGTTCTGCCCGGCTAGGACTACCCCGGCCCGGCCGGAGGCCCGGGCGTACCCGTCAGCCATGTGCGTGCCGGTGCGCTCGTCGTGGACACCGATATAGGTGATGTCGTCGGCGTCGTGGAGCCCGTCGAACAACTCCATGGCAGCCGAGCCGATCAGTCCAAATACGTGGCGGACCCCCTCGACCTG
>DPMC01000130.1:0-310 GCA_003541675.1 Acidimicrobiaceae bacterium
CTACGTCCACCGTTCCGGTCGAACCGCCCGTGCTGGTCAGGACGGCGTGGTGATCTCTCTCGTCCAGCCCGACCAAAAACGAGATACCCGTCGCCTCCAGCGCGACGTCGGCCTCGACGAGCCGGTAACGAGCCCTGATCTGGCCACCGTCCGGGATTTGACTCCGCCGGCCGTTCGAGAGCTCGCCCCCGCCGAGCGCGAAGAGCGACGTGCCAACCGTGGTGACGACCGGTCGCCTGACTACCAACCCCGCCGAAACCGCTCGAACGGCAAGCACCGTGGTGGCCCCAGGCACGGCTCCGGCAACGGC
>DPMC01000130.1:689-2788 GCA_003541675.1 Acidimicrobiaceae bacterium
ACGGAAACCGTGCCGGCGGCGGCAACCGCCAGAATGGACCGAAGCGAAACGGCAAGCCTGGCCAACGAAACGGCGGACCCAAGGCAGGTTCCGGCAAGCAGGGCGGCCACAAACACGGCGGCCAGAACCGCAGCCATGGCCAGTCGGAGGGCCACAAGCCCGGCAGTCAGCGTTCCGGTGGACCGACTCGCAACGGCGGTAAGCCCGGCCAGCGTCGACGCGGAAACTCCAGCGGCGGTCAGCGTCGCAGCGCCGCCTGATCCCTCACCGGACCCTCATCTGGCCAACACCTGCCGCATGCGGGATCGAGTGAAGACTCCTGCCATGCGACGCTCCTACCGGTCGACTCCTCTGTCGAGCCACCGATCCGTCGGCATATCTGCCAAGCGATCCATAGGGCGGCCTGTCGGGCTTCTACTCCTTGGCCTGGTGGTCGGGGCCTGTGGTTCGGCGGGAACTGGATCCGAGACGCCCAAGGAGACGATCCCACTCGCCGAATCCGAGACCGACCGGCGAGAGGTAATGGAATCAACCCAGGCGCGGTTCAACTCCTGTCTGGATGAATCCGGCTACGAATTCCGTGGCTTTGCCGGAGACGAGGGCGACGCAGTGCTCATCGAGGACCCCGGATATCAAGAGGCGCTGAGCCGCTGCTCAGCCGAGTCGGGTATCGCCGACCTCCGCAGCGGGTTCGCTGAATCCCGGGCCAACCGCACTCCGGATCAGATTCGGGCCGACAATGAGGCCATCCTTGACGTGGTGGCCTGCCTTCGGACGAAGGGCATGGACCTCGATGACCCGGTTCAGGACGAAACTGGTGCCCTAGATCTGCGATCCTCCCTCCGCTCCTCTGATGTCAACCCAAGCGAAAGTCAGCAGGCACAGGGCTGCATAAGTGAAATGCGGCTAGGTCGCCAGCAGAACAACTGATTGTCAGGCGACGGTCCACCGTTGGGCCTTCAGCCCACGGACAACAACCGATCGGCATACCAACCGGCGAAGCGGGCCACATTGGGCTCCAGATACGAAAATCGTCCCTGCCCAGCGAAGGGCGACTGCATTCCCCGATGTTGCCGCTCGAGCACCGGTATGTCCTCTGCGATCGCCACGTCAAAGCGTTCGTAGTAGGCCTCCGCTACCGCCTCAAACCGATCCAGAGCGACCGTCTCCGGCGGAAAGCACACGACCTGTGCGCATCGGCACCGGTTCGGGCCGTCCGGGTACACCTCGTACATCCACATCCCCTCGGCTCCCGTGGCGATAACCAGCGTCGGATGCAACCACGAGTACCGGACGCCGTCAGCCTCACGGTCGGTCAGTGCACCGATCCTCGGCAGGGCCTTGGTCTGATCCGCCTCCAGGAGACCACCGGTGCCCTGCGTGGTGCCAGAGTGCGTGGACCACGCCCCGACCACATCCTCGGGCTCGTCAGGGTCGTCGTAGGTGTCGTTGATGCTGCCCGGATGCACGTACGGCAGGTGGTAGTACTCGTTGAAGACCTCGGCGAATTCCTTCCAGTTGCAGTCCACAGTGAACTCGCGTCGACGGGTCGTCACCAGGGAAGCCAGATCCCAACGGGCGTGAACTACGCCGAAGTCGCCCAACCAGTAGTCGATCGATGGCGGTGACGCCTCGAGACTCACGAAGGCAAACCCGTGACGCTCGGTCACCGCAAACTCGTGAAGTCCGTGTTCGTCCCGGTCGAAGTCTTCGGTCTGATGCATACTCGGTGCACCGAGGAGGCGACCGTCTAGCCCGTAGGTCCAAAAATGGAACGGGCAACGCATCCGGGTGCAGTGCCCCTCCCCGTCCATCACCTGAGTCGATCGGTGGCGGCACGTGTTTGCGTAGGCCCTGAGGACCCCTTCGTCATCTCGGACCACCACCACCGGGACTCCACCAAGGTCGATTGCCGCATAGTCACCGGTGCCGGGCCACCGGTCGCTTCGACCGACCCCCACCCAGCCCTGTCGGAAGATCACTTCTGCCTCAAGGGCGGCAACATCTGGATCCACGTAGCAAGCGGCCGGCAGAGAATGGCCGGTCGCCGACGTTCCGGTACAGCGGCTCAGCACCTCGGCCAGATCGCCGGAAAGTCG
>DPMC01000018.1:0-967 GCA_003541675.1 Acidimicrobiaceae bacterium
TCTGGGGCAGCGTCGACGTGAGGCTCAGTTCCTCTGCCCGGAAGTCCGGGTGCTAGCCCGTGACGAGGGCCAAGAGGCCCGGAGGTTCGAAGCTGTGGTCTCGGCCCTCGGGACGGTTACCCCGTGGGTGGAGGCCCGGCGACCTGGTCGATGTTCGTTCGGGGTCCGGGGTCCGGTCCGACTATTCGGTGGGGAGTCGGCCTTGGTGCGCCACACCGCCGAGGTGGTGGACGCCGCCGTTGCTCGGATCGGAGCAGGGGTGCCGGTGGGTGCGGCTACGGGCCCGGGGTGTCAGATCGGGATGGCCGATGGCGCATTCGCCGCTGATTTGGCGGCCCGTAGCGGTGGGGCGGCTCCGGAGCACTCGGTGATCGTTCCCCGGGGTGGGAGTCCGGCCTTCCTGGGCCCCATCCCTGTCGGGGTGCTGCTACCAGTCGGGTCGTCAGTTGGGTCGGCGGACGGGTCCTCGGACCTCGTTGACGTCCTGATCCGCCTGGGTCTGACCACCCTGGGGGCGTTCGCCGCCCTCCCGGTAGCCGATGTGCTGGCCCGATTCGGTACCGACGGCCTTGACGCCCACCGTCTGGCTTCAGGGATCGATGACCGCCCGGTGGGTCATCGTCCAGCGCCACCGGACCTGGCGGTGTCAATGGCTTTCGACCCACCGGTGGACCGAATTGACCGAGTCGCCTTTGCTGCCCGATCTGCCGCTGAGGCTCTCCACGAGCGGCTTTCGGCTCGGGGGATGGCGTGTACCCGGGTGGTGGTCGAGGCCGAGACCGAACACGGCCAAAGGGTGTCCCGCCGTTGGCGTGACGAGGGGGTGCTGGGTTCGGTCGCGGTGGCTGACAGGGTCCGGTGGCAGTTGGAGGGATGGTTGCACGGTCCTCCGGCGGTTCGCCCCACGTCGGGCATCACGCGGTTGGTGTTGGCCCCCGATGAGATCGTCCCGGCATCAGGCCGCCAG
>DPMC01000018.1:1332-6251 GCA_003541675.1 Acidimicrobiaceae bacterium
GCCGGGCGGGCGTGCGCCCGGGTGGTGGGGTTGATGGGTCCAGGGTCGGTGAGGATTCCGGAGTGGCGGGGCGGACGGGATCCCGACGACAGGGTGGTCCTCACGCCGTTCGTCGAACCGCTTGGGGAAGGCGGATCGGTTAACTGCCCGGGAAGGGGAGGGAAGCCGGAAGTGGAGCCCTGGCCAGGTGCCCTGCCGGGACCGTCCCCGGCGGCGGTCCATCTCGAGCCGGTGGTCATCGACGTAGTGGATGCCGCAGGGGCACCGGTAGGTGTGGATGGACGAAGCAGGCTCTCGGCGCCGCCTGACCGTCTGATCGTCCCGCAGCCACCCGCCGGGTCTCGTCCGGTTGTGGCTCCGGGGGCGCGGGTCGTGGCATGGGCCGGGCCGTGGCCGGTCGACGAACGTTGGTGGGATCCCCTGCGACGCCGCCGCCGGGTCCGGCTTCAGGTGGTGACGGCCGACGGCACGGCCCTCCTGGTGGTGCTGACCGATGGCCGGTGGACGGTCGCCGCCACCTATGACTGACAGTTCGTGACCAACGACCGGAATTGATGCCCGGGCGCCCTGACCCGGCTCCGGCCGATCGGTCGCTCAACGGGTAGGTTTCCCGGCCACGAGCACGGAGGACGGAGCGGACGTGGCAGTGGAGCACCAACTGAAGGAACCGGTACGCGAGGAAATGGACTGGCCGATCTACGGCACGGCGGTTCGCGAACTGGCACAGATGGTGGCCGATGATGGCTACCGGCCCGACATGATTCTGTCCATTGCCCGGGGTGGCCTCTTCGTGGCCGGCTCGCTGGGCTACGCACTGGCTGTCAAGAACCTCTACGTAATGAACGTCGAGTACTACACCGGCGTCGACGAGCGTCTCGACATTCCGGTGATTTTGCCGCCCTATGTCGACTGGGTGGACCTGGGCGACAAGAAGATCCTGATCGTCGATGATGTAGCCGACACCGGCCACACGTTGGCCCTGGTGCACGAGACGGCAACCGAAGCGGTAGCCGAGGTGCGTTCTGCAGTGCTGTACCAGAAGCCCCAGTCGGTGGTCGACTGCGAGTACGTCTGGCGCCACACCGATCAGTGGATCAACTTTCCGTGGTCGACCGAGCCTCCAGTGGTCGACCTTCAGGGCGCTGGCACCGCCGTCCTAGACGCCTGAATATCTCGAATCGTCGGAGCCCGGATCAGGCATGGATGGGGGCCCGGTGGGCCGACCAGTTGATGGCCCGCTCCAGCTGGCCACCCACGGAGAGCAACTGGTCCTCACGGCCGTAGGCGCCGACCAACTGGACGCCGATGGGTAGGCCGTCCGATGACCCGAGCGGCAGCGAGATGGCTGGCTGGCCGGTGCAGTTGAACGGCGACGTGTACACCGAATAGGGCAGCGATCTTTTCGAGCCTCGCACGGGGTCGTCGTCGGTGGGCGTGAGCTCGCCGATACGGGCCGGTGGCTGGGCAGTGGTTGGCGTCAACAACACGTCAAAGTCGTTCCACCACTGCGCCATGGAGCGGCGCCAGCCGCCGAGAATGGACTGGGCCCGGGAGAAGTCGGGGCCGCTGTAGCCATCGCCCCGCTGGGCCATGGCCCAGGTCCCGGGTTCGACGTCGTCGGCGGTGACGGTCCGACCCAACTGTTCGCCGAGGATGGACAGGCTGACCACGGCGCCCACCGACCAGTTGACGGTGAAGGCCCAGGCCAGATCCTTGAGTTCGCCGAGGTGCAGGAAGGCCTCCGGCCGGGACTCGACCACCTCGTGGCCCAGATTGGAGAGCAGGTCGGCGGTGCGGCGGGTGGCCGCCTCGCAGTCAGGGTGGGTCTCGTTGCGATGGTTGTCGGGCATGAGGCCGATACGGAAGCGACCCGGGTCGGCGTCCACACATCCGGCGTAAGGCCGCCCGTGATCGGGAGCCACCACGCCATCACCGGCGAACGGGATGGCCGTGGCGTCGAGGATGGCTGCCGTGTCACGGACGGTATGGCTCACCACGTGCTGGCACGAGAACGACCACTCCTCCCTTGGACCATTGGAGATCCGACCCCGCGATGGCTTGAGGCCGACCAGGCCGCACATGGCGGCCGGGATCCGGATGGACCCGCCCCCGTCGCTGGCGTGGGCGGCCGGGAGCATGCCAGCGGCCACTGCGGCGGCTGCACCTCCGGACGAGCCTCCGGTGCTGTGGTCGGTGCTCCACGGATTGCGGCTGGGCCCGTAGGCATGTGGTTCGGTGGTGGCCACGAGGCCCAGCTCAGGGGTGTTGGTCCGGCCCACGATGACGAAGCCGGCCTGCTTGTAGCGGGCGACCAGATTCGAGTCGACTTCTCCGGTGAATTCCGCTTCCTTGAGGGCCTGGACTCCGGCGTGGTGTGGTTGCCCGGCCTCGGTGGCCCACAGGTCCTTGATGAGCATGGGTACGCCTCGGAACGGCCCGTCGGGCAGGTCGGGTGAGGCCGCCAACTCGAGGGACTGGTCGAACTGCTCATGGATGACCGCGTTCAGATCACCGTCGAGGCGTTCGATCCGGTCGATGGTGGCCTCCACCGCCTCGACCGCTGAGAGTTGCCCGCTGCGGATTAGGTCGGCCAGGCCGACGGCGTCGATCCGTGCCAACTCTGCATCGGACTTGGGAAGGGATGGGCTGGTCATGGCCGCGGACCGTACCGGAGGCCCACGATCTAGCCTGCTTCGGCGCGCTCCAGGTAGTTGTAGACGGTGAAGCGGCTCACCCCGAGCGCCTCGGCCACGTCCTCCACGGACTTACGGAGGGTGAACGCTCCCCGTTCGTTGAGGAGCGCCACGGCCTCCTGCTTCTGGGAGCGATCCATCTCGGCGCACGGGTGGCCCATGTCGTGTTCGACCTCGGCGATGAGGGTGGGAAGGGCGTTGTGTAGGTCCAGGTGTGGGTCGGGCCGGCGGACGGCGGCAACCACGACGCCATTCCACACGACCTCGACGTCCTCGCCGTCGGCTTCGGCCGGTGGAACCAGCGCGCCCCTGAGTGCCTCGACGACTGGCCGAAGCGCGTCCAGGAGTGGGTCGGAGGTGGCCACGGGGGCACCCTAGCCCCGACCACTTAGTTGACAAAATGTTGACGAATGGGGCGCGGCACGGCAGCATGTTGGGGTGCCGGTGACCATTGCGACATCCATCGACGACGCCTGCGCGTCCCTGGCTGCCCACCCCGATGCACTGGTTCTGGCCGGTGGCACCGATCTCATGGTCGAGGTGAACCGTGGGGTCCGCACGATCGGCCACGTGGTGGCCGTAGATCGGATACCTGAACTCCGGGGATGGAGCCTCGAGGGCGACCGTGCTGACGTCCTACGCCTCGGCGCCGGGACTACGTGCACCGACCTCGCCGAGCCGGCCCTCGCCTCGTTGGTGCCCGCTCTGGCCCAGGCAGCCCGCACCGTGGGCTCCCCGCAGATCCGCAACGCGGCGACCCTCGGGGGAAACTTGGCCACTGCGTCACCCGCCGGCGACACCCTGCCCGTGCTTGCCGCACTGGACGCCGAGATTGAGTTGCAGTCAGCCGGCGGAGCCCGTCGGCTGCCGCTGGACGAGTTCGTGACCGGGGTGAAGGCCAACGCCCTGATCCCCGGCGAGCTCATCACGGCCATCCGCGTGCCGGTCCTCGACGGCCCCCAGGAGTTCCTAAAGGTGGGAACCCGCAACGCCATGGTCATCGCCGTGACCTCCCTCGCCCTGGTGGTGGACCGGCCGGGCCGCAACGTCCGAGTGGCCCTCGGTTCGGTGGCTCCGGTCCCGCTGCGGGCCGTAGAAGCCGAGGTGCTAGTGGCCGAGCGGCTCGATTTCGAGAACATGGCCTCTCCGGATTCCGACCTCGTGGACCGTTTCGCCGACCTGGTGGCCGATGCCGCCCGACCCATCGACGACCACCGCAGCTCTGCGGCGTACCGACGACACGCCGTGCGCGTCCTGGCCCGCCGGGCCATCCTCCGGGCGTTTCCCCGGTCCGCACCGGTGACGGCATGACGAGCGTGGACGGTTTCTCCCTGTCCATAAACGGTGAAAACCGCTTGGTAGTCGATGCCGTGGCCGGCGAGAGCCTGCTGTTCGTGCTGCGCGAGCGCTTGGGTCTGGCCGGGTCCAAGAATGCGTGCGAGGAGGGTGAGTGCGGCTCGTGCACCGTTCGCCTCGACGGGGAGACGGTGTGTAGTTGCCTGGTGCTGGCCGAGGCGGCCGCCGGACGCGAGGTGGTGACCATCGAGGGCCTCGGCTCGGAAGGCGACCTCTCCGACGTGCAGCAGGCGTTCCTCGACGCCGGAGCCGTGCAGTGCGGATTCTGCACACCCGGTCTGCTGATGGCCGTCGACGCCCTACTCGATGACGATTCCAAGCCCGACGACCTCACGGTACGCGAGGCCATCTCCGGCAACCTCTGCCGCTGCACTGGCTACGGCCGGATCCTCGATGCTGTCGACCGGGCCGCCGCGGCCCGACAGGCGGAGGCCACCCCATGACGGTGGTTGAGACCGGTGCCCGGACGTCGGGCGGCCCCCGGATAGGCGAGAACGCACCCCGCCCTGACGGCGTCCCCAAGGTGACCGGCGGCTTCGCCTTTTCCAGCGACCTTCATCACGACCGGATGCTGTGGGGCGCCACGCTCCGGTCGCCGCACCCCGCGGCCCGGATCGGGGGCCTCGACACGAGTTCGGCGCTGGCCATCGACGGAGTCCATGCCGTCCTCACCCATGAGGACGTGCCCGGTAGCCCCACCTTCGGACTCGAGCATTGCGACCAGCCGGTGCTGGCCTGCGACGTGGTGCGTTACGAGGGCGAGCCGGTGGCCGTGGTGGCCGCCGACCATCCCGACACGGCGCGCCGTGCCCTAGCGGCCATTGTCGTGGACTGGCAGCCCACCGAGCCCTTGGTGGATCCGGCGCTGGC
>DPMC01000018.1:6651-29480 GCA_003541675.1 Acidimicrobiaceae bacterium
GGCCGCCGACCGTGACGACCTTGTGTCCGTCGAGGGCACCTACGAGGTGGGCATGCAGGACCAGGCATTCCTCGGCCCTGAATCCGGCATGGCCGTTCCTGACGACGACGGTGGCGTCGACCTGTACGTGGCCACCCAGTGGCTGCACGTCGATCGCGACCAGGTGGCGGCCTGCCTCGATCTGCCCCACGAGAAGGTTCGCCTGACACTGGCTGGCGTAGGCGGGGCGTTCGGTGCCCGAGAGGACCTCAGCCTCCATGTGCACCTGTGCCTGCTGGCGCTACGCACCGGGCGACCGGTGAAGATGTCCTACGGCCGCGAGGAGAGCTTCCACGGTCACGTGCATCGCCATCCAGCACGGATGTGGTACCGGCACCACGCCACGACCGACGGAGACCTCGTGCGCGTCGAGGCCCACCTCTTGCTGGACGGTGGGGCCTACGCCTCGTCCAGCAGTGCGGTGATCGCCAACGCCACCTGCTTCGCCGCCGGCCCGTACATGGTCCCATCGGTCGAGATCGAGGGTGTGGTGGTCCGCACCGACAACCCACCGTGCGGGGCCATGCGGGGCTTCGGCGCCGTCCAGACCTGCTTCGCCCACGAGGCCCAGATGGATCGGCTGGCTGCCGCGCTGAACATGGATCCCGTGGCCCTCCGGCTGCGAAACGCACTGGAACCGGGGGACCGTCTGGCCACCGGCCAGGTCATCGCCGGAACGCTCCCGGTGGCCGAGGTGATCCGGGCGTGTGCCGGCCACCCATCGGCCGCACTCGGTTCCGACGAGCCCATGGCTCGCCCCGGTGGTGCCGGACGAACCGCGGATGCCCAACATGTGGTTCGCGGCGAGGCGGTGGCCGTGGGCTTCAAGAACCTGATGTTCTCAGAGGGCTTCGACGATTCGAGTGCGGCGCGGTGCGTGCTCCACCACGGCGTGGCCACCATCACCTGTGCGTGCGCCGAGGTTGGTCAGGGATTCGTGACCCTGGCCCGTCAGATCGCCGGCGAGGTGTTGGGCGTGGACGAGGTCGTCCTAGCACCGGTCGAGACAACGTCCATCGGTTCGGCAGGCTCCACGTCGGCCAGCCGCCAGACCTGGATGTCCGGCGGGGCCGTGCAGATGGCCTGTGAGACGGTTCGCCGCGAGCTGTTGGCCGGGGTGTCCACCGCCCATGGCGTGTCGATCGACGACCTCGTGCTGGCCGATGGTCGGATCGTGTCGCTGACCGGAGACCTGGATCTCTCCCTTGAGGGGTTGACCGTCGAGCCGGTAGAGGCCGAGGTGGTCCACCGTCACGCCCCCACGTCACCACTCGATGGCGACGGGCAGGGTGACGCCCACGTCTCGTTCGCCGTCTCGGCCCACCGGGCCATCGTCGATGTCGATCCCGACCTGGGGCTCGTGAAGGTCGTCGAGCTGACCACTGCCCAGGACGTTGGCCGTGTGCTGCATCCGCTGCAAGCCCTCGGCCAACTGGAGGGGGGAGCGGCCCAGGGCGTGGGCCTAGCCGTCATGGAGGAGGTCCAGGTCACCAACGGACACATACGCAACGCCTCGTTCACCGACTACCTGATCCCCACGGCGTTGGACATGCCGCCCCTCGAGGTGGCCGCTCTGATCGAACAACCCGAGCCCGGGGCCCCGTTCGGTGCCAAGGGAATCGGTGAGCCGCCGTCCATCTCATCGACCGCAGCGGTGGCCGCGGCCGTCCGCGACGCCACCGGCCTCGCCCTGCCACGAGTACCGATCCGGCCGCCCGACATCTGCCTAGGTGGCAACGCGTTGACCGCGGAGGTCATCGCATGACCAGGGACCGGAGCGCTGCACTACGTATCGACGGTGACCGCCTGATGCGACGCATCGAGGACCTGGCAGCCATCGGCCCCATCGATGGTGGCGGCTCGTGCCGTCTCGCCCTGACCGACGACGATCGGGCCGGCCGAGACCTGGTCGTCACGTGGATGCGTGACCTGGGTCTGGACATCTCAATCGATGGGATCGGCAACGTGGTCGGGGTGCGGGCCGGACGGATCGATGGGCCGCCGACCATGACGGGTAGCCACATTGACACCGTCCAAACCGGCGGTCGTTACGACGGGAACCTCGGCGTGTTAGCCGGCCTGGAGGTCATCGAGACCCTTGAAACCAATGCCATCGAAACCGAGCATCCGGTGGCCGTGGGTTTCTTCACAGACGAGGAGGGCGCCCGGTTCCCGCCGGACATGCTGGGCAGCCTTGTCTACGTGGGCGGCATGGCCGTCGAGGAAGCACTCGACATCGAGGGCATCGACGGTGCCGTCGTGGGCGTGGAGCTGGATCGCATCGGCTACCGGGGCACCTCGCCGTGTCCCGGCCCATCACCCCGGGCCTTCGTAGAACTACACGTGGAACAGGGCCCGGTTCTCGAGGCCGAGGGTGTCACCATCGGAGCGGTGACCGGCGTTCAGGGCATCTCGTGGACCGAGCTGACCATCACCGGCCAGTCCAACCACGCCGGGACCACCCCCATGGCACTGCGCCACGATCCGGCCTTCGTGGCCGCCAAGGTCACAGCCCACGTGCGTGAGCTGGCCACTCGCATGGGCGCCATGGGGGAGGGTCGACAGGTGGCCACCGTGGGCCGGATCGAACTGAACCCCAACCTGATCAATGTGGTGGCCGCTTCGGCGTCCATGACCGTGGACCTTCGCAACACCGACGAGGCCCTCCTTCAGGAAGCCGAGTCCGACCTGGCCTGCTTCGTGGCCGAAGCCGCGGCGGCTGAAGGCGTGACCGTCGCCCAACGCACGCTGGCCCGCTTCGAACCGGTGGCCTTCGATAACCGGGTGGTCGACACGGTGGCCTCGGTGGCCACCGATCTGGGCCACTCGATCCGACGGATGCCGTCGGGTGCCGGCCATGACGCCCAGATGCTGGCCCGCGTGTGCCCGACCGGCATGGTCTTCGTGCCCAGCCGCGACGGGATCAGCCACAATCCAGCCGAGCACACCGACCCGGCCGACCTGGTGGCCGGGGCCGATGTCCTGCTCCAGACCATCCTCGCCCTCGACCAGGATCCACTAGACCGATGACGCGCTCCCTCACCATCGGGGCCGCCCAGGTCGGCCCCATCCAGTTGGCCGACACCCGAACGATGGTCGTCGAGCGACTCATCGGCCTGCTCCGCGAAGGAGCCGAGGCCGGGTGCGACCTGGTGGTGTTTCCTGAACTCACCCTGACGACCTTCTTTCCGCGGTGGTGGGTCGACGACCTGGCTGAAGCCGACCGGTTCTACGAGACCGAGATGCCCGGCCCCGAGACGCAACCCCTGTTCGATGAGGCCCGTCGCCTCGGCGTGGGCTTCCACCTCGGGTATGCCGAACTCACGCCCGACGGGCACCGCTACAACACGGCGATCCTCGTGGAACGAGACGGCACCGTCGTGGGTCGCTACCGCAAGGTCCACCTCCCCGGCCATGAGGACCATGAGCCTTGGCGGGCCTTCCAGCACCTGGAGCGCTACTACTTCGAGGCCGGCGATGGATTCGACGTGCACGGTGCGTTCGGTGGGGTTGTTGGCATGGCCATCTGCAACGACCGGCGATGGCCTGAGACCTACCGGGTGCTGGGCCTCCAAGGCTGCGAGCTCGCCCTCATCGGCTACAACACGCCGATCCACTACGCCCCCGATCCCGACCAGGACCGTCTTCAGGGCTTCCACAACGGGTTGGTGCTCCAGTCCGGCGCCTACCAGAACGGCATGTGGGTGGTCGGCGTGGCCAAGGCCGGGTGCGAAGAGGGCTGCGACCTGTTGGGCGAGAGCGCCATCATCGCCCCGTCGGGCGAGGTCCGGGCAGCAGCGACAACGGTGGGCGATGAGTTGGTGGTGGCCACCGCCGACCTGGACCTGTGCGCCAAGTTCACCGAAACACTCTTCGACTTCGACCGGTACCGCCGCCCCGAGGTCTACGGCCGCATCACCACCCAGCGGGGGCCCGAGGTACCTGCTCACGTGCAGGGCGCCCTGAACGATCAGGCCGACCGGAAACGAGATGAGGGGGACCGGTCGTGACGACCTTCGACCTGAACGGCACGACGGTGGAAGCCTCGGTCGACCACCCCCATCTGCTGGCCGCGCTACGCGACGAACTGGGGGTGACCTCACCCAAGGACGGTTGCTCACCCTCCGGTCAGTGCGGTTGTTGCACGGTTCTGGTGGACGGCAAGGCGCGGGTGTCGTGCCAGACGTCCATGGACAAGGCCGACGGTGCGTCGATCACCACGCTGGAGGGTCTCGACGAGGACGAGCGGCAGCGGTACGCCATGACGTTCGCCGCCCACGGCGCTCTGCAGTGCGGCTTTTGCACCCCGGGCATCGTCATGCGGACCAAGGCGCTACTGGATAAGGCATCCAGTAAGGGAAAGGCATTGGAACGCGACGACGCGGCCCGGCACCTGGGCGCCCACCTATGTCGCTGCACCGGCTACGTGAAGATTCTCGACGCCGTGGAGTCCCTGGCCGCCGGCGAGGTGCCGGTACCCCTGCCCCGCGGAGGCGTGGGATCCAGCGGCATCAAGTTGGAGGCCTGCGAACTCTCCCTCGGCGATCGACCCTACGTCGACGACCTCTTCCCCGAGGGTCTGCTACACGCGGCACTGCGGTTGGCCGACCATGCCCGGGCCGACATCGTACGCATCGACACCTCGGCCGCTGAGGCGATCGACGGCGTCCATCGGGTGCTCACGGCGGACGACATCCCCGGAGCCCGTCGGGTCGGCATCATCCACACCGACTGGCCGGTGATGATCCCCGAGGGGGGGCGCACCTCGTACCTCGGCGACGTGCTGGCCGTGGTGGTGGCCGACGACCGTGAGACAGCTCGCCGGGCCGCCGAGATGGTGACCGTCGAGCAGGTGCCGCTGACCGTGTACAGCGACCCGGTGGTGGCGGTGGCCGCCGACGAGGACGCCGTCTGGGAACTGGACGGCAACGTGCTCTCGGTCTCGACCTATGCCCGCGGTGACGTAGAGGCCGCGCTGGCCGGGTCCGTCCACGTGGTCGAGGAGGTCTTCCAAACCCAACGCATCGAACACGCCTTCGTGGAGCCCGAGTCGACCCTCGCCGTGCCCACGGTCCTTCCCGGCGACGACCCGTCCGGGGAGGGGAGCGAGGACCAGCCCGGCTTGTACGTGTACTCCGGTGGCCAGGGCGTGTGGGACGACCGCAACCAGATCGCCTCGGTCCTCGATGTCGACACATCGAGGATCACCGTGGAACTGGTGTCCAATGGCGGGGCGTTCGGCGGTAAGGAGGACATGTCCAACCAGGCCCACGCGGCGCTCGCCGCCTGGGTCACCGGGCGTCCCGTCAAGTGCACGCTGTCGCGTGAGGAGTCGCTCCTCATGCATCCCAAGCGCCACCCGATCCGCATGGCCTACCGGGCGGGCTGTGATGCTGACGGCAGGTTGACCGGCTTGTGGGTACGGATGATCGGTGACTCTGGCCCCTATGCGTCGGTCGGCATGAAGGTTCTGGAGCGAGCCGCCGGACACGCCAGTGGCCCCTACGTGTTGCCCACCATCGACGTGGAGGCCACCGCGGTGCGAACCAACGGCCCGGTCTGTGGCGCCTTCAGGGGCTTCGGGGCCAACCAGGCCCAGTTCGCCATGGAGGGCGTGCTAGATCGCCTCGCCGAGAAGGCCGGTATCTCCGGCTGGGAGATCCGCAGCCGCAACGTCATTTCCCCGGGAGTGGTGTGGGGGCCGGGTCAGATCATGGACGACGGCTGCCTAGGGGCCCGGGCGTGCCTGGACGAAGTGAAGGACGCCTACGACGACGCGGTGGCCGATGGCCGACCGGTCGGTCTCGGCCTGGGCCTCAAGAACTCGGGCCTAGGCAATGGCTTCAAGGAAGTCGCGCGGGCCGTTGTGCACTTCCGCGACGACGGCCGGGTCGAGGTGCGGCACTGCTGGACCGAGATGGGCCAGGGCGTCGACACCGTAGCCATGCAGGTGGCCGTCGAGGAGCTCGGTATCGATCCGGAATGCATCGACGTGATTGTCGACACCACCCGGGAGCTGGGTGCCGGACAGACCACGGGCAGCCGGGGCACCTTGATGGGCGCCGGATCGGTGGCCGACGCCTGTCGCAATGCCAAGGCCGACGGCTGTCGGATCGGCGTCGACTATGAGGGGGAGTACCGGGTCGACTGGACTAACTCGCTCAACGACGGTGTCGAGAATCCGATCATCCACTCCACGTTCGGCTACGCCGCCCAACTGGTCGTGCTCGACCCGGAGACGGGCGATGTCGACCGGGTGGTGGCTGCCCACGACGTGGGCCGGGCCGTCAACCCGATGCTGTGCGAAGGCCAGGTGGAGGGCGCGGTGCACATGGGTCTCGGGTATGCCCTCACCGAGGGGTTCCCGGCCGACGACGAGGCCCGCCCACGCAACGAGACCCTGCGCAGTCTCGGGATCATCCGCCCCAAGGACATGCCTGACGTCGACGTGCGCCTCGTCGAGTCACCCCAGCCCGACGCCCCCTACGGGATTAAAGGCGTGGGCGAGATCGGTCTCGTCCCGACCGCCGGGGCGGTCGCCGCGGCCCTCCACGCCCACGACGGGATGTGGCGCCACTCGTTACCCATGGCGGCACCGGACCAGCAGGAGCACTGGGCCGACTGGGACGGACGCTGAGTCCCGTGGATGCCGCAGACGGAGCGACGAGCCCGGGCCTGGTCTGCGCGCACCACCACCTGTACTCGTCGCTCGCTCGGGGCATGCCCGCCCCACCCCGCACGCCGGCCGGCTTCACCGACATCCTGGAGTTGGTCTGGTGGCGACTCGACCGGGCACTGGACCTGGAATCGATCCGCTGGTCGGCCATGCTCGGTGCGGTGGAGGCCCTGGAGCGTGGTTGCACGGCGATCATCGACCACCACGAATCGCCCGAGGCCATCGACGGGTCACTCGACGTCATTGCCGAGGCGTGTGCCGAGGTGGGCGTCCGGGTCTCGTGCACCTACGGGATCACCGACCGTCACGGCGCCGACGGAGCCCGTCGAGGCCTGGCTGAGAACGAGCGGTACCTGCGAGCCGGTGGTCGGGGCATGGTGGGCATCCACGCCGCCTTCACCTGCAGCGACGCCAGCCTCGAGGCGGCTGCCGGCCTTGCCGCCGACCTGGGGGTCGGCGTCCACGTGCATGTGGCCGAGGGGACCGCCGACGTCGGAGCGGCCGACCGCCTGCGGCCGCTGGCCACCGACGACTGGCTACTAGTCCACGGTGTGCATCTCGACGACGACCATGGCCTGGCCGGGACCTTCGTGCACAACCCCCGGTCGAACATGAACAACTCGGTGGGTTACGCCCGCCCGACCCGGTTCGCCAACCCGGTAGCACTCGGTACCGACGGCATAGGGGCCGACATGCTCGACGAGTTCCGGGTGGCCTACGTGCGCCACCGCGAGGACGACGTCACCGCCTCGCCCGAGACCGCCTGGGGGTGGTTGACCACCGGCTGGGATCTGTTCCCCGAGGCCCGCAACGACCGGGTGACCTGGGATTACCCGCACATGGACCCCTGGCGGTTGGCCTTCACCACGGGGGTCGGTCCCCGCACCGTGGAGGTCGACGGCGCGGTCGTGCTGGCTGATGGTCGACCCACCCGGGTCGACGCCGACGAGGTTCGGGCTCGGGCTGCCGAACAGGCGGTACGCCTACACCGTCGACTCGAAGAGATCTGAGAGAGGAAGCAACATGACCCGACTGGCTATCTACCTGCAGGATGCACACCCCATTACGGAGGCGATGCAGTACGTCACGTACGCCGAGCAACGCGGCTTCGAAGCCGTGTGGCAGGCCGACTCGAGACTGGTCCGTGATGCCGTGGTCCCCATGGCGGCCTTTGCCACCTGCACCGAGACCATCAAGATCGGTTCGGGGGTGGTCGACTGCTGGACTCGTAACCCGGCCCGCCTGGCGTCGACCTTTTCGACGTTGGACGACCTGGCCCCTGGTCGGATGATTCTGGGCATCGGTGCGTGGTGGGAACCACTGGCTAGCAAGGTCGGCGTACAGCGTCGGAGACCGTTGACCGCCATCCGGGAGACCGTCGAGGCGTGCCGGCTTCTGCTGGCCGACGAGACAGTCACCTACGACGGCGAGTTCGTGCACCTTGACGGCGTGGAGTTGGACTACGTGTACCAACAGCGTCGCCCGAAGGACGTGCCGATCTACATCGGTGCTACGGGTGACAAGATGCTCGAACTGACCGGCGAGATCGCCGACGGTGTCGTGCTCAACTATCTGGTGTCGCCCGAGTACAACCGGAAGGCCATGGATCGCCTGGCAGACGGGGCCGCCCGGGTGGGCCGCTCGGTCGACGACCTGGACCGCCCCCAGTTGGTGGTGTGCTCGGTGGCCGAGACCAGGGCCGAGGCCCTCGACGGTGCCCGCCTCATGGTCACCCAGTACCTAGGTCAGCAGCCCCACATCATGAAGGCCTCCGGTGTGCCCGAATCGCTACTCGAGGAGATCGGTCGGGTCCTGACCTGGCCGGCCACCCACGAGCAGGTGAAGGCCGCTTCAAAGCTGGTGCCCGACGACGTGGTGCAGATGATCTGCGCGGCAGGCACGCCCGACGAGGTCCGAGAAAAGGTGGGCCAGTACATGGCCGACGGTTGCACCTGCCCCATCCTCTATCCACTGGGCCCCGACGTCCGGATGATGATCGACACCTTCGCCGACTGGACCCCATGACCACGTTTCCCGCTCGAGAAGGTTCATCGGTGCCCGAGGATCGACTGGTCCTGCGGGGTGCCCGTCACCCCGGCGACGTGGCCATTGTGGATGGTCGGATCACCGCGGTGGGCATCGTGGCTCCGGAGTCGGGCGACAAGGAGGTGCACTGCGAAGGCGACATCATCACCGCTGGTCTCGTCAACACGCATCACCACTTGTACCAGTGGATGACCCGGGGTCGGGCCACCGGTTGCGACCTCTTCCAGTGGTTGGTTGAGCTGTACCCGGTGTGGGGCCGGCTCTCGGTCGACGACGTACGGGCTGCCGCGTTAGTCGGCCTAGGTGAGTTGGCGGCTACCGGCTGCACCACCGCGTCGGACCACCACTACCTGGTGCCGGGCGGCGACGACACGGTGTTTGACGCCATTGTCGATGCGGCCCGGACCGTCGGCATCCGCCTGCACCTGTCGCGGGGGTCCATGGATCTTGGCGAGAGTGCCGGCGGCCTACCGCCAGACCACGTGGTCGAGGACCGCGACGCCATCCTGACCTCTACCGAGTCGGTGATCGCGCGCCACCACGACGGCGACATGGTGTTCGTGACCGTCGCCCCGTGCAGCCCGTTCTCAGTGACCACCGGACTCATGGTGGAGTCCGCCGAGTTGGCCCGAAGCTACGGCCTACGCCTTCACACCCACTTATGCGAGACCATTACCGAACAGGAGCACTGTCTGGAACGGTTTGGGCGACGCCCCGTGGAGATGCTCGATGAATGGGGTTGGGTGGGAGATGACGTGTGGCTGGCCCACGGCATCCACATCGACGACGACGAGATGGCCCGCCTGGGCTCGGCCGGCACGGGCATCGCTCACTGTCCGTCGTCCAACGCCCGACTGGCCGCCGGCATGTGCCGGGTCGCCGACCTGCGAGCCGCCGGCTGCCCGGTGGGTCTGGGCGTCGATGGCGTGGCGTCCAACGAAGTTGGAGGACTATTCCCCGAACTCCGGCAGGCCCTCTACACCGCCCGATTGAGAGAGCGGCGTCCCGATGCTTTGATGCCGGCCGATGTGGTGGAGATGGCCACGACAAGCGGTGCGGACTGTCTGGGCATGGCCGACACCGGTCGCCTCGCCGTGGGCATGCGGGCCGATCTGGCGGTGTGGCCTGGCGACGACCTGGGCGACATGGCCGACCCGGTGGCCGGACTGGTGCTGGGCCCGGATCGTCGGGTCCGCCACCTTCTGGTCGGGGGGCGTGCCGTGGTGACCGATGGAGAGCTCGCCGGGGTGGATCTTCGGACTGCCCACCGAGACCTGGCCCAGCGAGCCCGGGCCCTCTGGGACTGACGCACCGCTAATCATGGGCCATGATGAGTCCATGTCGACGGTCGCCGAGTTCACCATCGAACCCTTCGTGGAGGGAGACCCCGGCCCCCATGTCAAGGCGGCCATCGCGGTGGCCGAGGCAGCCGGGTTGGATGTCGAGGTCGGCCCCTTCGGGACCGCCGTGGAAGGTGAGACGATCGCCGTGCTGGACGCAGTCGACGCAGTGGTCCGTGCCGCGGTGGCCAACGGCGCCACCCGGGTCAGCCTGCAACTCACGGTGGCCGGTTGACCTTCGGATCGGAGCCGCAGATCAGGTTCTCCGCCTGTTGTGGCGCGTATTGATGAAACGTGGAATGATCGCCGACGAGCCGTCCTGGCTCTCGACGGGCCATGTGGGCCCGGACCGGGGCGGCCAGAGGGAGAAATGATGCGACGCCGAATTGCCGGCCTGTTGGCCGTCGTCCTGAGCCTTACCTTGGTGGCCACGGCCTGTGGATCCGATGATGAGGACGCCACCAAGGCGGCCTTCATCTACGTCGGACCGGTGGGAGATGCCGGGTGGACCTACGCCCATGACCAGGGTCGAGCCGCGGCCGCAGCCGAGACCGGTGTGGAGACCGCTTATGTAGAGGCCGTGCCGGAGGGCACCGCCGACTTCGGCAACCACGTTCGCGATTTCATTGATCAGGGCTACAACGTCATCTTCGGCACCTCGTTTGGTTACATGGACGACATGGAAGCCCTCGCCGACGAGTTCCCCGACGTCGTGTTCGACCACATCTCGGGTTACAAGGCCAACGGCACCAACTTCGGAAACAGCTTCGGGCGCATGTACGAGCCCCGCTATCTCTCCGGCATGGTCGCCGGTTCAGCCACCTCGTCGAACCTCATCGGCTACGTGGCGGCCTTCCCGATTCCCGAGGTCATCCGGGGCATCAACGCCTTCACCCTTGGTGTCCGTGAGATCAACCCAGCCGCTCAGGTCGAGGTGGTCTGGACCAGCACGTGGTTCGATCCGGTGGTCGAGGGTGACTCGGCCCAGGCGATGCTCGACAAGGGTGCCGACGTGATTGCCATGCATCAGGACTCCACGGCAGCCGGCGAGAAGGCCGAAGCCGCAGGCGCTCGTTGGGTGGCCTACAACTCTGATATGAGCGCCCACGCTCCGGCGGCCCACCTCACGGCGCCGGTCTGGGATTGGGGCCCGCGCTACGCCGAGGTCATCGGGCAGGCCACGGCCGGCACGTACGAGGGTGGCTACTACTGGGGTTCGATGGCTGACGGCACGGTCGACCTGGCGCCCATCGCCAGCGACGTGGACGCATCCGTGGTCGCCGCGGTGGCAGAACGGAAGCAGCAGATCATTGACGGTTCGTTCCATCCGTTCCAGGGTCCGATCAACGCCCAGGACGGCAGCGTGCTCGTGGCGGCTGGCGAGACGATGAGTGACGGCGACATGCTGGGAATCGGCGTCTTCGTCGAAGGGGTCGTCGGCTCCGCCGGCTGATTCTCACCCTGACGTCCATCCCCTACCAAGGGGGACCAGACGAACGCGGCGCCGGCGGGGATGACCCGCCGGCGCCGTCACGTCCGACTTGAGATCGCCCGGCAGGGCCTTTCGTCGAGACCATTTATCGAGACTGGAACCGCAGGACCACCGATGACCGAACCCCCGCACCCGACCGGCCTCGCCAACACCTCGGAGAAGCCAGATGGGGTCGCGCCCGCTGATGGCCCACCCGCCGTTGAGCTACGGGACATCTGGAAGCGATTTCCCGGCGTGGTGGCCAATGCCGGTGCCCACCTGCGGGTCCGTCGGGGCAGCGTGCACGCTGTTCTCGGCGAGAATGGTGCCGGTAAGTCGACCCTGATGAACGTCCTGTCAGGCGTCTACCGGCCTGACGAGGGCGACGTCCGCATCGACGGCATGGCCCACCACTTCCGCACACCGGCCGACGCGTTGGCTGCCGGGGTGGGGATGGTCCACCAGGAGTTCCGGCTCGTGCCGTCGTTCACGGTGGCCGAGAATGTCGTGCTGGGGGCCTGCGAGCGAATCGTGCGACGCTCGGCCGTCGAGTTGGCGGTCGGGGCTTTAGCCGAACGCTTTGGTCTGGCTACCGAACCCAACCGGCCGGTCTGGCAACTCTCCATGGGCGAGCGCCAACGGGTCGAGATTCTCAAGGCGTTGTGGCGCGACGCCAGAATCCTGATTCTGGACGAGCCGACGGCCGTCCTCACCCCGGGCGAGGCCGATGAACTGGGCGCCGTGTTGCGCCACATGGCCGACGACGGCCGCACCGTAGTGTTCATCAGCCACAAGCTCCACGAGGTGATGGGCTTCTGCGACGAGGCCACCGTGCTCCGGGGCGGGAAGACGGTGGCCGCCTCGCTATCAGTGGCCGATACCGACGCCTCCGAACTGGCTGGACTCATGGTCGGAGCGTCCCCGGTCATTACCGAACGGCCCCCTCTCCGCGAGGCCGGCGAAGTCCGTCTCGAGGTGCGTGATCTCCGGTGCCTCGACGATCGTGGGTTGAACGGCCTCGAGGGCATGGACCTCGCCGTACGTTCGGGGGAGATTGTGGGTATCGCCGGGGTAGCCGGCAATGGCCAACGTGAGTTGACCCAGTGCATCGCCGGTCTGCGGCCCGTCGAGTCGGGGACGATCCACCTGATCGGTGAAGACCGAACGGACGCCACCCCGCGCCAGCGGTTCGCAGACGGGTTGGGCTACATCCCCGAGGACCGCCTCGGTGTGGGCCTGGCGCCCCGACTCAGCGTGACGGACAACGCGGTGCTACGGACCTACGGCCGTCACCGCCGTGGTCCGTTCCTGGATTCCGGGGCGGCGACCAGCCACTGCAGGGACCTCGTCGATCAGTTCGGCGTGCGTACCGGCCCGCTGGACGAGCCGATCGCCGGGCTGTCAGGCGGCAACCTCCAACGTCTGCTGGTTGGGCGAGAGTTGGTCGACGGCCCTCGGGTCGTGGTGGCCGCCCAACCCACCCGGGGGCTTGACGTTCAAGGGGTGAAGGCCATCCAGGACCTGCTGGTGGGCGAGCGCGACGCCGGCGCGGCGGTCCTGCTCATCTCCGAGGACCTCGACGAGTTGTTGACGCTGGCCGATCGCCTGCTCGTGATCCACGCCGGTCGGATCGTGGCCGAGTTCGATCCGACGACCGCTGAACGCCACGCCATCGGCGAGGCGATGGTCGGTCATGCCGTACCGGCCGATGATCAGGTGGCCAACCGATGAATCGGCCAATGGGAAGACGGGCGGGGAGGCCGGTGCTGGTTCGCCGTGAACAGGTGCTGCGGGGCGGCCAACCACTGGCCTTCGGTATTGGCTTGGCCGTGGCCCTCGTGGTGGGCATTGTCCTGCTGGTCGGCTCGGGCCACGATCCGATGCGCGTCTATGAGCGGATGTTTGAGGCTTCCCTGGGTGACCCCCGGGCCTGGTCGGTGACCCTCAACCGGGCGGTGCCGCTGGGCCTCGCCGGTTTGGCGGTGGCCGTGGCTGGGTCCATGGGCCTGTGGAACATCGGCGCTGAAGGCCAGATCATGGCTGGCGCCGTCGGTGCGGCCTGGGTGGCTCGGATTGGCGGGGAGTGGCCGTCACCCCTCCTCATCGCGGCCATGCTCGCCGCCGCCATCCTCGGTGGCGGCCTGCTGGCCCTCGGTCCGGCCATTGCCCGGGCCCGGATTGGCGTCAACGAGATCATCACCACCCTCATGCTCAACGAGGTGGCCATCCGTCTCGTCCAGTGGCTGGTCCACGGTCGGTGGAAGGACCCCGACTCCCACAACTTTCCTCTGGCCCCGATGCTGCCCGACAACGCCCGGCTGCCCGGCCTGTTCGAGCGAGCCCACGTCGGGGTGGTGCTGGCTGCCATCGTGATCCTTCTGTTTGGTGTGGCGTCCAGCCGCACAGCGTGGGGCTACGAGTTACGAGTCGCCGGATCCTCGGGGGCTACGGCCCGCTATGCCGGGATCTCGCTGGAACGCAAGATCCTGACGGTTCTCGTCCTTTCCGGTGGTGTAGCCGGATTCGCTGGAGGCATCGAGCTAAGTGGCACCTCTGATCGGATCACCGAAAGCCTGTCCAACGGCTTCGGGTTCGCCGGCATCATCGTGGCCGCGCTGGCACTGATGAGACCGTCGGGCGTCGCAGCGGTGGCCGTGTTGTTCGGGGCCGTGCAGATCGGCGGACAAAGCATCCAGACCATGGGCGTCTCGTCATCGGTGTCGACGATCCTCCAGGCCTTGATCTTGTTCGGCGCTATCGCTGCCGGGGTGTTGAGCCGATACCGGGTCGAGATGGTGGCCGGCGACACGACGGAGGTGACGTCGTGAACGAGGCCTCGCTGATCGGGTTGTTCGAGGCCACGGTGTCATTCGGTGCTCTGCTCTACCTAGCCGCCCTGGGCGAGATGATTGCCGAGAAGGCGGGGATCCTGAACCTCGGAGTGGAAGGGATGATGGCCATGGGTGCGGTCACGGGCTTCGTCGTCGCCCTCCAGACCGGCAACCCGTGGGTGGCCCTGGTGGCAGCGGTGGCCGCCGGAGCGATGATCGGCCTGCTCCACGGGTTTTTCACCGTGGTGCTGGGTGCCGAACAGGTGGTCTCCGGGCTCTCGCTAACCATCCTCGGCCTCGGCCTGGCTGCCTTTGTGGGGCGTGGTTCGGTCGGCGAGCCGGCGGGGGCCGAGATGGTTTCCGTGGACTGGGGCCCGTTGTCGGATATCCCGTGGGCTGGGCCGATCCTGTTCGCCCAGTCGCCGTTCGTCTACCTGGCGGTCATCACGGGCTTCGTGACCTGGTTCGTTCTGTGGCGCACCCGCCTCGGCCTGGCCATCCGAGCCGCCGGCGAGTCGGCATCCACCGCGGATGCCGCTGGCCATTCGGTGGTTGGTATCCGCCTGGCGGCGGTCGCCACGGGCGGTGGACTAGCCGGAGCGTCGGGCGCCTACCTGACGCTCTCGCTTACCCCCCAGTGGGCTGACGGCATCGTGGCCGGACGGGGCTGGATCGCCGTCGCGCTGGTCATCTTTGGAGCGTGGCGTCCGGGCCGAGTTGCGGTCGGGGCGCTCCTGTTCGGGCTGACGCTGGCGCTTAAGACCCGGTTGCAGACCTTCGGCGTGGACTTTTCGCCGATCCTTCTGTCGATGCTTCCCTACCTGCTGACCATCAGCGTCCTGGTGGTCATCTCGATCCGGTCGCGAAATCGGCCCTCTCCCGCACCGGCGGCACTAGGCATCGCCTACCGCCGCGAGGAGCGCTGAAGCCCTCCCCCCGCGACTTCTGGGGCGCCGTCAGGAGCGGGGCCCTGTCAGGGCCCGTTCGACCCCGGTGAGCAGGATCACGACCTCCTCGTCGGCCTCGATGCAGCCGTCGCGTCGTGCGGCAAGCAGCCCGGCGAGACCCGCTGTGCCGGTGGGATCGGCAGGCACCGAGGTGTGGGTTCTGACCAGTCGGTGGGCCTCGACCACGTCGGTCTCGAGGGCTACGACGGGACCGCCGGGCACCGGCCCGAGCAACATGTCGTGCACCACGGGCCGCCAGTCGTAGGCGACGTCATCGAGGATTCCGGTGGCGGCCGAACCTGGATCGTCCCATGGCCACATATGGGGTCCATCATGCTCAGCCAAGGCGGCCACGGGGTCGTCGGCGTCGGCGACCCGGTTAAAGGCTCGAGCCAGCGGCGCACAGCCTTCGGTCTGGACGGCGACCAACGGCGGCCGGCCGCCCGGGAGGACGTCGGACCCACCGAGATCCACGGCATCGGTCAGGGCCTGGACGATGCTGCTAGCCAAGGCGGCGCCACCTACCTGGACGAGGAGTCGGGTGGGGGAGCGGTCGTGGGCCGTGAGGCCGGCAACCAACTCGAATCCCAAGGTGCGACCACCATCGATGGTCCACGGGGCCTCGATGCCCTGGCAGGTGAACGGCACGGCACCGGTGGCCACCAACTCCCGGAACCGCAGGATGCACGGATCGCCGGCCTCGCCGTCGCGACGCTGGCAGACCCGGACGTCGGCCCCGAGGTCGTCGAGGCGATCCAGAACCGTGATGTCGGCCCACGTCGGTACGTGGACGGCCAGCGGGCGACCGGCGGCCCGGGCCACGATGGCGGCGGCCAGCGCAGCATTCCCGCACGAGGAGATGGCCAGGGTTGTATCGGTGGGAACCTCGTCGACAAGTAGGTGGAGGGCCAGTCCGAACAGGTGGCGGGCCTTGTGGCTGCCTGACACGTTGCCCGTCTCGTCCTTGGCCCAGATGCCGCCCGTCTGGCCGATGGCATCGGCCAGCGCGATCTGTCGAACCAGCGGGGTGGTCCGGAAGCCGTGGCCGTCGACGGCGGCCACCGCGTCGTCGAAGCGACGGACGGTGTCCACGTATCGGGTATCGGACCAGCCCGCGGCGATGGCCCGGTGGTGTGACCAGAGCAGTGTCCGGAACGCGACGAACGGGTTGGTGTCGTCGGTCAGACGGCCAGTCGGGAGGGCGCCCAACTCGGGCCAGGTGGCGCTGGGAGGTGCCCCGAGCCAGCCAGGAGGCCGGCCGACAGGGACGGGACTCAAGGGATCGTCCCCGATCAGTCGGCCAGCACCCCGGTGCGGCCGTTGAACTCGTCGATCATGGTGTCCCACGATGGAGCGAAGGTTTGGATGTGTCGCCAGAAGTCCTGGTTGCGTCGCACCTCGAAGTCGGCGAAGTCGACGCCGTGCTGTTCGACCCACGTGTAATAGGCGAGGTTGAAGATCCGGTTGCGACCCGTCTCGGTCAGGACCTCGACGTGGTCGGTGTCGGCCCCGAGGAGGTGAGTGTCGATGGCCGTCCCGGCTTCTGCGCCGCTGAATCCGGCGGCGTATCGGCCGGCCATCATCGACTCGCGCTCGCTGCCGTACATTTCGCCGCCGTCGGTGGCCACGGTGACCAGGGCGTCGTCGGGGCCCAGGTCCAACTCACGGGACACCTTGATGGACGCTATGACGTTGCAGAGGCTGGACAGGCCGAAGTGGCCCAGAGTGTTGAGCACCGCGTCGTCCACGCCGGCGGCCGACAGGTGGGCACGCCCCTCGGGGCTGGCGAAGGCCACCCCCAACTCGTCGCACGCCCGGTCCGAGACGCCCACGACCACGTCGGTGTTGGTGACGTTGTGGATGAACGGGATGTGCTTGTCGCCGATGCCCTGAATGTTGTGCTCTCCATAGCCGTTGTAGAGCATGGTCGGGCATTCGACGGCTTCGACCGCCGCGATACGGGCACCGTGGTCGGCCTTGAGTCTCTCGCCGGCGGCCAGAGTGCCCGACGAACCCGAGGCGGCCACGTAGCCGGCCAGTCGGAGCCCGGGGTGCTGGGCGGCGTGATGGAGGTAGAGGTGCTCGAGGGCCCGGCCGGTCACCTCGTGATGGCCGACGTGGTTGGCGAACTCGGTGAACTGGTTGAGGATGAAGTTGCCGGGATCTTTCGCCAGCTCGTCGCAGGCGTCGTAGATCTCCTTGACGTTGCTCTCTGAACCGGTGGTTCGGATCACGTCGCCCGGATCGGCAATCCACTCCTCCAGCCACTCAAATCGTTCACGACTCATGTTCTCGGGCAGCACGGCCACGCCGCGACAGCCCATGAGACGAGAGATGGCCACGCCGCCCCGGGCGTAGTTGCCCGTGGACGGCCAGATGGCTCGGTGGAGAGTCGGGTCGTACTCGCCGGTGACGATCCGGGGCACCAGACAGGCGTAGGCCGCCAGCACCTTGTGAGCGCCGATCATCGGGAAGCGGTTGCCGAAGGCCACGATGATGGGCGACGGGACGCCGGTCATCTCGGGCGTCAGGACGACGTGTTCGGGGACGTCGACCAGGCCGCCGTACAGGTCGTTGTACCAATGGACCCGGTAGAGGTTGCGGGCATCGGCCGCATTGCGATCCACGCCGGCCAAGGAGGCTCGGATGGCGTCGGGGATGGTCGACGGATCCCCCATCTGGGCAAACGTGGGAAGCGCGATGCCCTGGGTGCGGAAGCGTTCGACGCTCCGCTGGTAGCCGACCTCGTCGACAATGCCGGTGGCCAGGCCGAACCGGGCCGGATCGAAGGTAGCGGGGTCGAACTCGACGGCGTCAAACGAGCCGATACCTACGCTCGAGTTGCCACTGGAGATGGCGTTGGAAGAACTGCTCATGGACGCAGGTTAGCCATTCTGGGTCAGTGAGATTGACAAAATGTCAACATCGAGGCTGGCCGGGAGTGACGGATGTCGCGTCACGGATTGGTCGGGGTGCCACGGTTCGGAGGCGACGCGATGCGAGGCTGGGGGGGTGACTCGTCGAGTGCTTGATCTGGTGCTCGCGCTCGCCCTCGTGGGGGCGGGCGTGGTGGTCGCCGCGCGCGTTGCCGAGCCCTCGATGCGACCGGTGCTCTACCCGCCGTCCGCATCGCCGTCGCCTGCGCTGCCGACCCCGACGATTCCGGCGACCACCGTTATGCCCACCACTACCGCCGCACCGGGGACCACCACCGTTTCGCCGGTTGCTGCAGCGACTACCACGGTTCCGCCCGCGACGACGACCACGACCACCGCGGCGCCGGTGGACGAGGAGGCGGTGCTTACCGCCTCCTATGTCTGGGGTCGCAGCACGGAAGCCGTGCTGCTCCAGACAGTGTTGGGCGTCGAGGCCGACGGCTGGTACGGACCGGGGACGCGGGAGGCCCACCTGGCCGAGAATGCGGTCCGGGGCTTGTCCGTCGATGCCGTCCCGGCGCCACCCACCACCACCACCACGACCACGACCACCACCACGACCACCACCACGACCACGGCAGCGCCGACGACTACGGCGGCTCCCACCACCACAGCAGGGCCGACGACTACGGCGGCTCCCACCACCACGGTGCCGCCGCCCAGCACCACTGCGGGGATGTTTGGTGGCCTAGGTGCCAATCTGGTGGCCCAACTTCTGGGCCAGCCGTGCATCGCCGACGGTGACCTGAGTGACTGTGGCCCGGAGGTCGATGCCCTAGTCAAGGGGCTCGTCGAGTAGATCCACTGTCCTCCGAGGACGGCCCCATCAGTCAGTTGAGTATCGAACAAGTGTTCGATACTGTTCGAACATGGACTGGTCCAACTCCGGGATGCCGTGGCGAGAGTTGGAAGGTTGCCTATCGGATCGCCCCTTCGCTCCGGCCCCTCGTTGGACGCCCCCACCGGCGCCTACCGGACCACGGTCTCCCGTCGGACCCTCCTCTTCTGTCGACTCTTCTGTCGACCAGACTCCGAAGGGCGAAACGGGCCCTCCCTACGCGGAACTTCACTGCCACTCCCACTTCAGCTTCCTCGATGGGGCCTCGTCACCCGACGAGTTGGTAGCCGAGGCGGTACGCCTCGGGCTAAGTGCCCTGGCGCTCACCGACCACGACGGCTTCTATGGGGTAGTGCGGTTCGCCGAGGCCGCCCGGACCCATGGCCTGCCCACTGTCTTCGGCAGTGAGCTTTCCCTCGACGTGCCCTCCACCAACGGGTCGGCCACGCGGTCGGCTCGGACCGGGACGCCTGACCCGGCGGCCACCCATCTTGTCGTCCTGGCTGCCAATCCAATCGGCTACGCCCGGCTGGGAACGGCCATTGCCGAGTCCCAACTGGCCGGGGAGAAGGGTCGACCCCGACTCTCGTCGGACCGTCTGGCCGAACTGGCCGGCGCTGATCCCCACTGGACAGTGCTCACTGGTTGCCGCAAGGGAGCTGTTCCCGCAGCGTTGGAGGCCGACGGTCCGGCGGCGGCCCGTCGGGCACTGGACGACCTGGTGGACCGGTTCGGCCGTGATCAGGTGGTGGTCGAACTCTGGGACCACGGGCACCCACTGGACGTCGAGCGCAATGATGCCCTGGCCGATCTAGCCACCGCTGCTGGAGTGGGTCTGGTGGCCACCAACAACGTCCACTACCACCGGCCGGCCCGCCGCCGACTGGCTACCACGATGGCCGCTATACGGGCCCGACAGCCGCTGGAAGAACTAGATGGGTGGCTTCCGGCGGCCGGCACGGCCCACCTTCGTTCGGGGGCCGAGCAGGCCCACCGCTTCGCCCGATGGCCGGGCGTGGTGGCCGCCGCCGACGAGTTAGGGCGCCGCTGCGCCTTCGACCTCGGGCTGGTGGCTCCCGGTCTGCCGCCGTATCCGTGTCCCGACGGGCTCGACGAGATGGGCCTCCTCCGACGGCTGGCCACCGCCGGAGCCACTGACCGATACGGGCCCCGCGACGCCGAACGGGTGGTCGGGGCGTGGACCCAGGTTGACCGGGAGTTGGGCATCATCGGCGAGTTGGGTTTCCCGGGCTACTTCCTCGTCGTGCACGACATCGTGTCCTTCTGTCACCGGTCCGACATCTACTGCCAGGGCCGGGGATCGGCGGCCAACTCCGCTGTCTGTTATGCGCTGGGTATCACCAACGCCGATGCCGTGGGTCTAGGCCTGCTGTTCGAACGCTTTCTCTCTCCGGAACGCGAGGGCCCGCCGGACATAGACCTGGACATCGAGAGCGGTCGACGCGAGGAAGTCATCCAGTACGTCTACGACCGCTACGGCCGGCAGCACGCCGCCCAAGTGGCCAACGTCATTACCTACCGGCCCCGATCAGCGGTGCGTGACGTAGCCCGGGCGCTGGGCTACGACCCCGGCCAGCAGGATGCCTTCGCCAAGGGTCTGGATCGTCGGGCCCGGATCCAACCCACCCCCGGAAAGGAGACGGATTCCGGGGAGACGGGCCTGCCGGACGACGTGGCCATCCTGGCCGATGAACTAAGCGACGTCCCCCGCCACCTCGGTATCCATTCGGGGGGCATGGTGGTCTGCGACCGCCCCATGGCCGAGGTGTGCCCGGTGGAGTGGGGGCGCATGGTGGACCGCAGCGTGCTCCAGTGGGACAAGGACGACTGTGCGGCGGTTGGTCTTGTCAAGTTCGACCTCCTGGGGCTGGGGATGCTCAGCGCCCTGCACCACACGGTGGACCTGGTGGCCGCCCACCAGGGGATCGAGGTCGACCTGGCCCGCCTGCCCCAGGACGGCGATGTCTACGACATGATCTGTGCCGCGGACACCATTGGCGTGTTCCAGATCGAGAGCCGGGCCCAGATGGCCACCCTGCCCCGGTTGCGTCCCCGTCACTTCTACGACCTGGTGGTGGAGATCGCCCTGATTCGGCCGGGCCCGATCCAGGGAGGGTCGGTGCACCCCTACATCCGGCGACGGAATGGCCGTGAGCCGGTCACCTACCTGCATCCCCTGTGCGAGAACGCCCTCTCCAAGACCCTGGGCATCCCGCTGTTCCAAGAGCAGCTCATGCAGCTGGCCATCGACGTGGCCGGCTTCACGGCTACCGAGGCTGACCGCCTCCGCCAGGCCATGGGATCCAAGCGAAGCCACGATCGGATGGAGGCCCTCCACCATCGGTTCCTGGCCGGGGCGGGTGGCCGGGGGGTGGTGGCCGACGTGGCCGAACAGGTCTGGCAGAAGTTGGCTGCCTTCGCCGACTACGGGTTCCCAGAGAGCCACGCCGTGTCGTTCGCCCACCTCGTCTATGCCAGTTGCTGGTTGAAGTACCACCACCCGGCGGCTTTCTGCGCCGGGCTCCTGAACGCCCAGCCCATGGGCTTCTACTCGCCGCACTCCCTGGTCCAGGACGCCCGCCGCCACGGGGTCCAGGTCCGGACCCCCGACCTAAACCGGTCCGGAGCACGTGCCCTACTGGAAGGGGCATCGTTGGAGGGCTCCGGGTCGGAGGAGGCCGGGGGTCCGGCGCTGCGGATGGGGTTCGGGTCGGTTCGTGCTATCGGAAGGGACCTGGCCGAGGCCATCGCCGCGGGTCAGCCCTATGACTCGATCGAGGATCTCCAGCGGCGGATCGACCCAGGGCGACCGGCTATGGAGGCACTGGCCACCGCCGGTGCTTTCGCCTGTTTCGATGCGGGACGACGAGAGGCTCTGTGGACGGCAGGCGCCCTGGCGGCCACAGGGCCGGACCGCCTGGCCGGGGTGGTCACCGGCACCGTGCCTCCACCTCTCCCCGCTATGGCCGAGCCGGAACAGGCCCGGGCCGACCTGTGGGCGACCGGGGTCTCACCGGACGGGCATCCCACGCGCTTTATGCGCGATGAGTTGTCGGCCGATGGGGTGATCACCGCGGTGGACCTCCGGGCTGTGGCCAACGGGGCCCGGGTCCGGGTGGCTGGGGTGGTGACCCATCGGCAACGCCCCCACACAGCTGGTGGGGTGACCTTCGTGAACCTGGAGGACGAAACCGGTCTGATCAACGTGATCGTCTCGCCAGGCTGCTGGGTGCGGTACCGCGACGTGGTGACCGCCTCGGCACTCGTCGTCCGGGGGAGGGTGGAGGCCGTCGAAGGGGTGGTCAACGTGGTAGCTGAGCGGATCGAGACCCTAGGGGTGCGACTCCCGGCCCGGTCCCGTGACTTCCGCTGACCGCTCTCTGGAGCAGGTCATATAAAGGAAACAGACGGTTGTGCGCATCTACACCTTGGGGTTCTGATGTCGCCCTCACCCCACCCTCGGGGGTTCAATCCTTGAGGGGGTCTAGCGTGCCCCGCTTCAGAGGCGGACCGTCCGACCAGCCAGAACGCCGGTGTGCTGGCCGCTCTGCAGGAAGACCTCGCCGTTGACCAGCGTCTGTCGGTAGCCGTTGGCGCCCTGGATCCAACGGGGAGCACCGCCTGGGAAGTCGTGGGCCATCTCTGGGTAGCCGAGGGCCAGGCCTTCGAGGTCGATCACGTTGA
>DPMC01000159.1 GCA_003541675.1 Acidimicrobiaceae bacterium
ACAGCGCCAGCCACAACGACAGCGACGGATGCGGGAGCATCCACATCCGTCGCTCCTCGAGCAAGGAAGGAGTCCGATCTCAATGCCGTCGGCCACGAGCGGCTTCTCCGCATTTCCTACGGACCTGATCCTCTTCAGGCCGGCGATCTCAGGGTTCCGCCGGGAGACGGACCCTTTGGGGTCGTGGTCCTCATCCACGGGGGATTCTGGCGGTCGGGTTTCAATAGTTCATTGATGACGCTTCTGGCCGAGGACGCGACTGAGCGGGGAGTCGTGACCTGGAACATCGATTACCGGTCGGTGGGTGATTCGGGAGGGGGGTATCCGGGGACGTTGGAAGACGTCGCCCGGGCCATTGACCATCTCGCCCACCTAGACGAGCCGCTAGCACTCGACGATGTGATCGTGATCGGGCACTCGGCTGGTGGTCACCTTGCGCTCTGGGCGGGGAGTCGGGACCGGCTGTCTTCTGGCGACCCAGGTGCGAGTCCGGCCATCACACCACACACCGTCGTTGCTCAGGCCGCAGTTGTTGACCTGCGTTTAGCCGCTGAAGTGAACCTTGGATCGGGCGCAGTGCAAGCATTGCTAGGCGGTGAGCCCGATGAGGTTTCCGATCACTACAGGGTCGCCCAACCAGTCTTTGACGGCCCACGGATCATCGTCGTTCATGGGCGCTATGACCAGACCGTGCCCATCAGTCAGAGTGCGCTGATTCCCGAAGCAACCGGGATCTTCTCTGACACCGGCACCCACTTTGATGTCTTGGACCCAGGACACGAACTCTGGCTCCGGACACTGGCTGAACTCGGCCTCAGTAACCCGAACTGACCTCAACAACTCGAACAAGGAAAGCGGACAGCAAGGGTTAGGCGTGGGGAGTTCCTGACATCGCAAGCCCACTAACGGCCAGAAAGGCATCGGCCCGTAGGTTCCGGGATCGTGGAACTCCTCGTCATCAGGCACGCGCTTCCCGAGGCCGAGGTTCGGTCCGACGGCCCCGCCGATCCCCCATTGTCGGCGCTCGGTATACAACAGGCTGAGGCGACCGCCGAGTTCCTGGCCGACGAGACGGTCGATGCCATTGTGACCAGCACTATGCGTCGGGCCATCCAGACCGGCCAGCCCCTCGCCGACCGACTCGGCCTAACCCTGAAACGGCTCGACGGCCTCAAGGAATCCGATCACCGTCGCTCCAGCTACACGCCGGCCGAGGACATGGACGCCGACCACGAGGTGATCCGCGAGTTCATGGAGGACCCGCTCCGCATGTTCTCCGACGGCTACGAGCCCTTCCGCGACCGGGTCCAGAAGACGTTTGACGAGATCGTGGCCTCCCAAAGGGGTCGCACGGTGGCCGTGTTCTGCCACAGCATGGTGGCCAGCGTCTACATCCAGACGCTGCTCGGCCACGACGACCCGTTCGCTCTGATCAGTGACTACTGCGGGATCTCTAGAATTAGCGCCTCGTCTACCGGGGTCCGGACGTTGCGAAGTGTCAACGAGACCGCCCATCTCCGGCACCTGGTCTGAGGATCGCACCGAAGCAGCGCTGAGGCCCGGGGTCGATCAGGCCGGTCTGAGCAAGCACCATCTGGCAAACCCGTCCTCTGCGGTACCCTCCGCGGCCTTACGCAGCCGCCGATGGCGGCTGCGTAAGGATTTCCGCTGAGGTATTGGCAGCTATAGCACTGTGTCGCCTAGATCGCTTCCTGTGAGTGGAGCACATCCGGGAGTGACCGGCCCCAATCAGAATCTGGTTCCATTAGCGGGTTCGCGCCGCGGCAAACCCCACCTCCAGGTCGGCAATGATGTCATCGAGAGTCTCCAACCCAACTGAGAGTCGAACCAGTCCCGGCTCAACTCCAGTCGCTGACTGCTCCTCTTTAGTGAGCTGTGAGTGGGTAGTCGACGTCGGGTGGATAGCCAAGCTGCGCACATCGCCGATATTGGCGACGTGGCTGTGCAACTGGAGGGCGTCAACGAAGCGAGCCCCGGACTCATGTCCTCCCTCGATGATGAATGCCGGGACAGAGCCGTAACCTCGGCCGCTGCCGTACTCGGTTAGTCGGTCATGCCACGGACTACTCGACAGTCCGGCATATTGGACTCGTTCGACTTGGTCGTGGGAGTCGAGGTACTCGGCAACCGCCTGGGCGTTCGCAAAGTGCCGTTCCATCCGGTAACTC
This sequence comes from Acidimicrobiaceae bacterium, assembly GCA_003541675.1. Lineage (GTDB taxonomy): Bacteria > Actinomycetota > Acidimicrobiia > Acidimicrobiales > MedAcidi-G1 > UBA9410. The sequence continues at coordinate 2,190 of DPMC01000159.1, forward strand.
AGCGTTTCGAGTCCTTGGAGGAAGTAGAAGGCGTTCTGCGGAGAAACCGCCGCACCAATGTCACGGAGTAGTTGTACGCGGGCCTTGATGATGTACGCCCCGTTCCCGAGGGCCGGCCAGTAGGCAAGCCCGTGGTAACTGGGATCAGGTTCGGTGAAGTTGGAGAAACCGGCCGCTGGCCCCATAGTCGAAGGTCCCGCCGTCCACGATTACGCCACCGACCGAGTTGCCGTGACCTCCAATGAACTTGGTCAAGGAGTGCACGACAATGTCCGCCCCTAGGGCTAGTGGGTTGAACAGGAACGGGGTTGAAACGGTGTTATCGACCACGAGGGGAATGCCCGCCTCGTGACCCAACTCTGAAATCCCTCTGATGTCGAGGCAGTCGTTTCTCGGATTCCCAATCGTCTCGCCGTAAAAGGCTTTGGTATTCGGCCGGATTGCCGCCCTCCACGCATCAAGGTCGTCAGGATCGTCGATGAAGGTCGTCTCAATCCCCAACTTGGGAAGGGTGTAGTGGAACAGGTTGTAGGTCCCCCCGTAGAGCGAAGCCGA
>DPMC01000265.1:0-687 GCA_003541675.1 Acidimicrobiaceae bacterium
GCGCTTCTGGACCTCAGCGACCTGCTCGGCACGCCCCTCTGCCTCGATGAAGGCCTGGATGTCGGTCATGGTCTCCCCCTGGCGCCCGAGGGCGCATCGCTAGTGACGGTTTCGCTAGAACGTCGACCCCCTCGGAAAGAGGGCCCGAGCCCGGGGTCACGCTTCCCGGACCGGCGTACCATACCAATCAACTACAGTCCCTGCCAGTGAAATCTTTCGTGTGAGTGGAGGACATCTACGCTCACGGGGGGTTGGGCGGAAGCCGCCGTTCAGGCACTTTGTTCGGTGTCATGATCGGGATCGGATCCAACGGAACCTGCGCCCTAGGTACAACGGAGAGCACGAAATGACGATCACAATGGCCGAAAGACCTCGGCTTCTCATGCCGGGGATGGCCGGCCTAGCGCCCGGCGTGGAGCGCTACCGGGTTACCGGCGGCGCGGTAACCGCGGTGCTCCTAGGCGCAGGCGACCGGTTGCAGATCATCGATCCCGAGGGTTGCCAGCCCGTCGAGGTGGCCGCGTTCGACCGGGACGGCAACTCCGACCCAGGCTTGCTGGGCGATCTGCCCCATGGTGCATCGGGTGCCCCGGCAACGGGCATCACAGCGATCCTGGCCGCCAACCAGCATGACGCCCAGCGGGTTGCCGACGCGCTGGCCGCCAAGGGCATCGACCTCGCTACGGC
>DPMC01000265.1:1073-2749 GCA_003541675.1 Acidimicrobiaceae bacterium
TGACCGCCACGGCCGACGTGGTCTGCGTCATCGGCGTGACCGGCGGGAAGATGCTCCCCCACGAGCAGAACCCGCCCACCGACATCATCGCCTTCGTTCACCGCACCGCCCCCCCGGTACCGGGCCTCGAGGTCCTCCCCACGCCACTAGCCGACCAGAATCAGGATCTCCGAATCGACGCGGCCACCGCCCGGGTCTACGAGGTGAAGGCCGGCGAGTTCATCCAGGTCATCGACGTCGAGGGCCGGGAGTGTTCCGACTTCCAGTGCTTCGACGCCGCCCGTCTGGACGGTGGCGTGGAAGCCGCGCTGGACGCCACTATCACCCGCAGCCTCATGGGCGCCAGCTACCCCATGCCCGGCCTGTTCGCCAAGTACTACTCGCTGGACTTCCAACCGATGGTGGAGGTCGTCCACGACACGGTGGGGCGCCACGACACCTTCAACACGGCCTGTAACCCCAAGTACTACGAGGACATGGGCTACCCGGGCCACGTCAACTGCAGTGAAAACTTCAACCGGGTTCTGGCCCCCTACGACATCGCTCCCCGCCGAGGCTGGGAGGCCATCAACTTCTTCTACAACACCAACCTGGACGACGCGAACCAGCTCTACTTCGAGGAACCGTGGTCCCGACCCGGCGACTACGTACTCTTGCGAGCGCTGACCGACCTGGTCTGCGTCTCGTCGGCCTGCCCATGCGACATCGACGCCGCCAACGGCTGGCAACCCACCGACATCCACGTTCGGGTGTACCCGGCGACCAACACTTTCAAGAAAGCTACGGCCTTCCGCATGTCAACAGATTCCGACCCCGAACTGACCAAGGAGACGGGATTCCACGCCCGAACCTCGGAACTCACCCGCAACTTCACGGAATACGCCGGCTACTGGTTGGCCAACAGTTACACCAACCATGGCCCCCTCGACGAGTACTGGGCCACCCGCCAGAAGGCGGGGATCATCGACCTGTCGCCGCTGCGCAAGTACGAGGTCGTAGGCCCCGATGCCGAGCTCCTCCTCCAGACATGCGTGACCCGCAACGTCCGCAAGCTGGCCGTCGGCCAAGTCGTCTACACGGCGATGTGCTACGACACCGGAGGAATGATCGACGACGGGACGATCTACCGCCTCGCCCAGGACAACTTCCGGTGGATCGGCGGCAGTGACTCCAGTGGACTGTGGCTCCGGAAGCAGGCTCAGGAAATGGGCCTCCACGTCTGGGTACGTGACGCCACCGACCAGTTGCACAACGTGCAGGTCCAGGGGCCGCTCAGTCGGGAGATCCTCTCGGAGGTGATCTGGACCCGACCGGACCAGGCTTCGATCGACGAGTTGGGCTGGTTCCGCCTCTCAGTGGCCCGCATCGGCGACGAACACGGCATACCGATCGTGGTTTCCCGTACCGGCTACACCGGTGAGTTGGGATTCGAGGTGTTCTGCCACCCATCGGACGCTCCGGAGGTGTGGGACGCGATCTGGGCCGTCGGCCGCCCAAAGGGTCTCACACCCTTGGGCCTCGAGGCACTCGACATGCTCCGCATCGAGGCCGGCCTGATCTTTGCTGGCTCCGAGTTCAACGACCAGACCACTCCGCTGGAGGCAGGTATCGGCTTTACCGTGCCTATCAAGACCAAAGAGGACGACTTCATCGGTCGTGACGCGCTGGTTCGCGGC
>DPMC01000057.1 GCA_003541675.1 Acidimicrobiaceae bacterium
GTGGTGCTCGGGGATCTCTGGCTAATCGGTGGTGGAGATCCACTGCTGATGACGACCCCCTATGCCGACCGCTTCGATGATCCATTTGCCTATTCCGACCTGGCTGATCTAGCTGACGCCGTGGTGGCCTCGGGGATTCGGGAGGTTCAGGGTTCGGTGGTGGGAGATGAGTCCCGGTACGACGCCATCCGTTACCTAGGGACGTGGCCGGATCGATTCAAGCCCGGCTGGTCGATCCAGTCGGGTCCGTTGAGCGCGCTCTCGGTCGATGACGGTTTCACGAACTGGGACGCGGTCAATCCGGCGTCCTCATTGAGCGTGCCCTCTGATGACCCGGCCATCCTGGCGGCACGGCTGTTCGATGACCATCTCGAATCTCGGGGCGTGGTGATACGGGGCCGCGTGGATTCCGGCACGGTGCCTGGTGCGCCCGGCTGGCGCACGGTGGCCTCCCTGGACTCCGTGCCCGTGCGCCTGCTAGTCGAACAAATGCTCGTTGAGAGTGATAACACCACCGCAGAACTGTTGATCAAGGAGATGGGCCACACGCCCACCGACAGGGGAACGACCGTCAGGGGCCTTTCTGTGCTCCTCGATGCCCTTGGGGCAGCCGGCCACCCCGTGGAAGGGGTAGTTCCACATGATGGGAGTGGACTGGACCCGGATAACCGATTGACCTGCGGACTACTGGCGAGCATCCTCGACGATCAGAAGGTGGGATCGGTCCTGGTGGACGCCCTACCGGTGGCCGGCGACCGGGGCACGATGAAGAAGCGGTTCGTGGGGACCGCCGGCGAGGGTCGCGTGAGGGCCAAGACGGGGACGCTGCGGGGGGTGAGCAGTTTGGCCGGCGTGGTCGACACCCCGGGCGGCCGACGGCTGGCCTTTGCCCTGATCAGCAACGGCGAGTTGCCGTACGAAATCCGGGACCTTCATGAGGAGGTTGTCCTGTCCATGCTCTCCTATCCGTCGGGGCCGGTAGTCGACCTGCTGTCGCCCCGCCCTCTGCTGAATCCTGCGACAGCCGATTCGGTGGCGGCCGAGACCTCGGGGGGGTGACGGTGGGCGAGGTTCGACGGTTGCCGATGTTTCCGTTGGGCGCCGTCCTAATGCCCTCCGGGTTCCTGCCTCTGCACATTTTTGAGGACCGCTACCGACAGTTGATTCTTGACCTGATGGCCGGGGATCGAGAGTTCGGTGTTGTCCTGATCCGCCGGGGGAGCGAGGTCGGCGGCGGAGAGCAACGCTGTGACGTCGGGACCCGGGCCCGGGTGATTGAAGCTCGGCAGGCGCCGGACGGTCGTTGGTCTGTAGCAGCCGTCGGCCTCCAGCGCATCCGGGTCCAGACGTGGCTGGACGATGACCCGTATCCGATGGCCGAGGTCACCCCGATGCCAGATACGCCTGGAACGCCGACCAGTCGGTCGGCGTTCCAGGAACTCATCAGGACGATGAGGAGGGTCCTTGCAGCCCTCAGCGAGTTGGGCGAACCGGTAGCCGATGCGACCTTCGAGGTGGCCGACGACCCGGCACTGGGTGCGTTGCAGTTGGCGGCCCTAGCGCCCATCTCGGTCCATGATCGTCAGAGACTTCTCGAATGCGACCGGGCCCCCGAACGTCTGGCCTTGCTTGGCCATCTGGTGAATGAGGTCCGTGAGGTGGTCGACCTTCGACTCGCAGGGCAACTCGACGACTTCTGAGTGGAGTCCGGCGGCTCTGGGTGGTTGGACGGCGACGGGGCCGGAGTGGAGGCTCGCCGGTAGCGTGGATGGCCCATGGCTTCCGATTCGAAGTCCGGCGACCTTCCGGACATCCTCAAGCGCTACGTGCGTCAGGAGACGGTCGAACCGTTGCGTGCTCTGGGCCGGTTCCTCGGCTTTGGTGCCGCCGGATCAGTCTTGATGGGCGCCGGGGCGGTTCTGGTCGGTATTGGTGCTCTCCGGTTGCTGCAGGGATGCTCGGCGTTCGAGGGATCTTGGTCTTGGGCGCCCTACCTGATCGTGGCCCTGGCGCTGATGGCCACGATTGCATTACTCGGATCGCGCGTCTCTGATAGCGCTTCACTCGGCGGAGCGGACGATCGCTGATGGCGCATGAGCGGATAACCAGGGACGATTTGGAGGCCGAACTCCGGGCAACTGTCGTTGGAACCGAAGGCCCGGTGGCCGAACGTCGATCTTTGTTCTTGGCCGGCGCGGTCGTGGTCGTCGCGTCGGTCGTCACTGTGGCTTGGTTGGTCGGCCGGCGTGCCGGTCAGCGACGGTCCACGGTGGTCGAGGTCCGTCGGATCTGATGGTCGGGCTAACGGGAGGCGTGGGGTCGGGCCTGCTGGCCAACGCCGTTCGACGTGGCCTGATCGGGGGTTCGCGCTCTTGGCAGATCGTCTTGGTGGTGGGCGTGGTCGTGCGGTTGTTTCAACGTGCTGGTCGACCCCGGCCCGCCGTGTTGCGCGAACGTCTCAGGGTGGGCGAGACCCTCGAGATTCGTCACCTTTCTGGAGATGCATCAAGGCCGTCACCTTCTTTGGTTGGCATTCCGGTCGGTGATGGCTCGGCGGGCGCGGAGTGATGCAGGTCGAGTTGCGTAACCCGACCAGGACCGTTGAGTTCGATGGACCCATGGCGGTGACCGCCCTGCTGGCTCGCCTTTCGTTGAACCGTGAGTCGGTACTGGTAATCCGGGACGGCACTCTGGTGCCTGGCGACGCCATGCTGGCCGACGACGACCAGGTCGAGATCCGATCGGTGATCTCCGGCGGCGCCGTTAGTGGGTGCCGGTCGAGTGGGAGCACCTCATGAAGTGTCGGGTGTGTCGGGAGCCGGCGGTCATCGATATCCGACGCCACAACGCCAACTTCTGCGTCGACCACTTCTTGCGGCTTTGTCGCGATCAGGTGGCCAAGGCCATCGACAAGCACGACATGCTGACCTCAGGCGACCGCGTTCTGGTGGCTGCCTCTGGCGGTAAGGACTCCCTGGCCCTCTGGGACATCCTGGTCGAGCTGGGGTATGAGGTTGATGGGCTCTACCTGGGGTTGGGCATCGGGGATTACAGCGAATCATCGGAGGGTTACGTCCGTCGGTTTGCTGAGGAACGGGGTCTCCGACTTGAGGTGGTGGACCTTCCGGGGGACTACGGCTTCAACGTTCCCGATGGTGCACGGGCCGCTCGTCGGGTGCCGTGCAGCGCATGTGGGATGTCCAAACGACACCTGTTCGATGATGCGGCGAGACGCGGTGGTTACGACGCAGTAGCCACCGGTCACAACCTCGATGATGAGGCGGCGGTTCTGTTTGGCAATGTCCTGCGATGGCAGGACGAATACCTGGGTCGCCAGCGACCGGTCCTTCCTGCTGGGGCCGGATTCCCGAAGAAGGTCAAGCCGCTCGTCCGTCTCGGCGAACGAGAGATGGCGGCCTACTGCGTTCTGCGGGGGATCGACTACGTGGTCGAGGAGTGCCCGATGGCATTGGGCAACAAACACCTCGGTTACAAGGAGGCCCTAAACGCGATCGAGGAACAGTCTCCGGGTTCCAAGGAGGCCTTCTACTCCGGTTTCCTGAGTCGGGCCGTGGACCGGTTTGCCCCGACGGCCGAGGAGTTCCCCGACGGGAGCAGCGTCACGGTCGGCGTGTGCATCCAATGTGGTGCGCCATCGGGCGGCGAGGTGTGTGCCTTTTGCCGACTCCTGGAACGGGCCGGTGGATCCCACCCTGACAGGACTTACGGCTCCGGCAATGAGGACAGCGGGGTCCCTGTGACGCTCAGTCCCACCAGGGGGTCGATGGCCGATGGGGGCACATTGTTGGAGGAAGCCCCATGATCCGCCAGTTTGTGGTGGGGGACCAGGTCCTCCTGGTCGACCGGAAGCAGCGTCGTTACCTGGTTGAGCTGGAGATTGGGGCGGAGTTCCATTCCCACACCGGGGTGATCGCCCACGACGAGATCCTCGGCGCCGACGAGGGCATTGTCCTGCGGTCAAGCCGGGGTTCGATGTTCACCGCCTTCCGCCCGACCATGGCCGACTACGTGCTCAAGATGCCGCGAGGAGCACAGGTCATCTACCCGAAAGACCTCGGGCCACTCTTGATGCTGGCCGACGTGTTCCCCGGGGCCCGGATACTGGAGTCGGGCGTGGGCTCGGGCGCATTGTCAATGACCCTTCTCCGGGCTGGAGCTGTGGTCACTGGCCATGAGATTCGCGACGACTTCGCAGCCCGTGCCGTGGCCAACGTCACCACCATGCTGGGCGACGATGCTCTCGGACGGTATGACGTCCAGATGCGGAACGCGTATGAGGGAATCTCAGGCAGCGACTACGACCGGGTGATCCTCGACCTACCGGAGCCGTGGGAGGTCGTTCCCCACGCGGCCCAGGCGCTCCACGCTGGCGGGATCATCGTGGCCTACACGCCGAGCATCGTGCAGGCCACCCGTTTCCGTGCGGTGCTGGACGATTACGAGTTCCGATTTGCTGAGACGGTCGAGGTGCTGAACCGCACCTGGCATGTGGACGGCGATGCCGTCCGACCGGATCACCGGATGGTGGCCCACACGGCGTTTCTAACCCATGC
>DPMC01000228.1:0-1527 GCA_003541675.1 Acidimicrobiaceae bacterium
GAGGCGCTAGCCCTACTCGGATTCGTCGGTGTTTTCGGCGTGGCCTTCTTCAAGCTGGCCATCGGACAGCCTGGCCATCATGGCCTCGGCGCCCTCAAGGTCGCCGAAGTCGACCCGATCCATGACCGCCTCGATGGTGGCCAGATCGGACTCCAACACCTCAAGTTCGGCGTCATCAGTTTCGGGTGCCGGGCCGGCCGGAGGCACAACAGGAGCTATGTCAGGGTCGGTCACGCGGGTGAGAGTACCGTCGACCGGTGCCTGCCTCGCTGATCCTCCTCCCACCTTCCGAGGGCAAGGCCGCTGGTGGTGAGGGGCCCTCGTGGGACTCCGTCGACCAGTCGTTCTCCGATCTTGCCGGCCCCCGCCGTGAGGTGATCGCCGCCCTCGACAAGGCAATGCGCGGATCAGCCGAGGCTCGCTCAAAGCTTCTGGGGGTGAAGGCCGCGCGGGCCGACGAGGCCACCGCGGCCAATTTGGCGGTGGCTTCGTCGCCAACTATGGCAGCCATCGACCGCTACACCGGCGTGCTCTACGACGCGCTGGAGTATCCGTCGCTCCCAGCCAAGGTACGCCGGGGCGTGGACCGCCAAGTAGTGATCTTCAGTGGGCTCTGGGGGGTGGTACGTCCCACAGACCCGATTCCCAACTACAAGTTGAAGATGGGTGCATCGCTCCCCGGCCTCGGGAAGCCGGCCCGATTCTGGAAGCCGCTGATCAGCGACGCGATGGCCGATGCGATGGCCGCATCGCGAACGGACACGGTCTGGGACCTGCTGCCCAACGAGCACGCCGCGGCCTGGGATCCATCAGTCGCCGGTCGGCGTATTCGGGTGCGCTTCCTGGACGACGTGATGAAGAACGGTAAGCGGACACTGGTGACGGTGTCGCACTGGAACAAGTTGCTGAAAGGAGCTCTGGTGTGCCACGTGGTCGAGCACGGGTTGGATGACCCAGCCGGCCTGATCGACTTCGACCACCCCGAGGGCTACCGCTACGACCCGTCACTCACCACGACCACCGGTACCACCACCGACGTCGCCCTCGTCACCAAACGCTGACTGTCAGACGCTGGCTGTCAGACACTGAAAATCAGCGGCCGAGGACGGTGGCGAGGTGGTCGTTGGTGAAGCGGCGTGTGGGGTCGAGGCGGTCCCGGGCCTCCTGGAATCGATCCCACTGCGGGTAGCGGCGAACCAACGTGGCTGCCGTCTGGAAGTGAAGCTTTCCCCAGTGGGGGCGCCCGGCATAGTCGTCCATGATCGCCTCGACGCCCCGGAAGTACTGCTCGAACGGCGTCCCCCGGAACACGTGCACGGCAATGAAACAGGTGTCGCGCCCCTCGGCCGTCGACAGCGGCACATCGTCGCCGCCCAGGATGCGGAACTCGATCGGGAAGCTGATCGGCCGATCCAGCGTGTCAATCAGCGACCGCACCCGGCTGAACGCCTCGAGGCCGTGCTCGCGGGGCACCGCGTACTCCATTTCCAGGAACCGGACCCGCCGCTCGCTGGCGAACACCTCGTA
>DPMC01000228.1:1860-3554 GCA_003541675.1 Acidimicrobiaceae bacterium
GAGGTGGTCAGGTACTCGGCTCGTCCAACCTCGTCGAACACCAGGTTGTTGAGCCGTGGGATTGACGACGGGCGGAGCCGCCCCATGTGATTCAACGCTCCGAAGGCCACGTTCTCCAGCAACTCCTTGTTCTTGAAGCGCTTCCATCGGCGCCGAGCCGCATGGCCGATGTTGCGGGCTGGTCGCGGCGCCTCGATGGTGCGTGTGTTGCGTTTCACCTGGGCCATCCCGGTGTGTGGCATCCAGAAGAACTCAGCGTGGTCGGTCTCCTCGGCCCAGCTGTCGAAGGCAGCCACCACGTCATCGACAGCCATGATCTCGTCGATGGCGTGCAGGTTGAAGGCCGGGACGCACTGCAGGGTGACTTCAGTGACCACCCCGAGCGCTCCGAGGCCTACCCGTGCCACATCACGCAGGTCGGGGTCGTGGTCATCATCGAGTACCACGACCGTGCCGTCGCCAGTGACCAGTCGTAGGCCGACCACCCCGGCGGCGATCGACTGGAATCCCAGCCCGGTTCCGTGAGTCGAGGTGGAGATGGCTCCGGCCACCGACTGGTAGGCGATGTCGCCCAGGTTGGGCATGGCCAGGCCACGGGCATCCAACTCCGGGTTGAGATCGCACAGGCGCATCCCGGCCCGCACGGTCACCCGTCCGGTGTCGTCGTCGACGGCCGCCACCCCGGTCAATTCGTCGAGGCTGACCAGCACGTCGTCGGTGCGGGCCACCGCAGTGAACGAATGGCCGGCCCCCACCACCCGGACCCGCAGGTCGTCGGCGACGGCCCGCCGCACCAGGTCGACCACCTCGGCCTCGGTGGTGGGCCGCTCGATCCGGGCTGGGTAGCTGCGCTGGTTGCCGGCCCAGTTGCGCCAAGAACCGTCGGGCCGAATACCCCCGCCAGCCTTCGAAGTGTTCACCGGCTCACCAGTCCCGCAGGTCGACCGGCCACGACTCCAGCACCTCGGCGTCACCGCCGGCCGTGACGTCATGCACCAGGTGAAGCGTGGCGTGCTTGGCGATGGTTGGATCGATGTGAGCTGGTCGTAGCCCCACCCGATCGCCAACGGTCCACGATCCACCGGCCACCGTGGTGTGTTCGTCGGAGCAGAACAGGACCTCAGCAGCGCCACCCTGGTCATCGACTAGTTGGGGTCCACCGCTGTCCATGGCTAGCGCCTTGAGGCCACCGTCGAGTGCGACATGCCGACCGGGTCGCACCGAGACAGCTGTGGTGAGCACGACCAGGCCCTCGGCAAATGGAAGGCCAAGCTGGGCGTAGTCGCCGTCCATCAGGACGAACGAACCGGCCTGCAACTCGGTCACCACCTCGTTGCAGTCCCACGTGCCGGTGCCCCCACCGGACACCACGTCGCCGCCCACCTCGGCATGGGCGGCGGTCAGAACGTCCATAGCCCGGGCCGTCCGGGACCGGCGCTCGTCAGCGTTGACCACGTGCTGGAGATGACCTTCGTAGCCCATGACGCCACGCACGGTCAGGCCGGCGTTCCGGGCCTCGTCGGCCAGTCGACCGGCATCGGCCGGGTCGCAACCGCATCGGGGCATCCCCACGTCGACGTCAACCAGTACTTCACGGATTCCCGCGGTGGCCGCCACATCGATCGTCTCGGACGAATCCACGGCCACCGTCACCCGGGTTCCAGCGACGACCAACGCACCGAGACGACCCGCGA
>DPMC01000165.1:0-129 GCA_003541675.1 Acidimicrobiaceae bacterium
ACTGTCTGGCTTTAGGGACGTACCTCGTAGTAGAGGTTGGTGGGATCATCGAGATCGTGCATGGAGAACCGGGTGAAGCCGGCGTCGGTGACCATCGACTCGAGGACCGCCGGGTTCATGCCGAGCGTC
>DPMC01000165.1:294-2982 GCA_003541675.1 Acidimicrobiaceae bacterium
TGCCTGCGAATACGCGAAACGCGGTGCCGCTGCGTGCAACGGCTAGGGATTCAAGGTCGAACCTCGTAGTAGAGGTTGGTCGGGTCGTCGAGATCATGCATAGCGAAGCGACTGAAGCCCGCTTCGGTCACCATCGACTCCAGCACCGCCGGGTTCATGCCGAGCGTCCCAAGGCCTAGGCCATCTTCACTTGACATGGCCGACGACATACACGACGCCACCGACGTCGAATACATCATGGCCAGCATCGGGTTGCGTAGGTTCTTGGACCACTCGGGCGACGATTTGATCTCCTTGACCAGCCATGTCCCGTCGTCGGAAATGGCCGCCCGGATAGCTCCCATTGCCAGGTCGGGCCGCGGCATGTCGTGCAGGCAGTCAAGAGTCATCATCAGGTCGACGTCGGCGGTCGGAGGCACGTCCTCCCCGCCAGCTAGGTGGATAGTCACGTTGTCGACGTCGTCGAATCGGTGCCGGGCTACCGACACCGCCCGTTCGGACACGTCGTATCCCTCAAACGTGCAGTCGGGCCATGCGGCAGCCATCAACTCGAGGGCCAGCCCGGTGCCACAGCCCACGTCCACGACCTTGGCGCCGGCCGCCAACCGGTCGGCCACCCCGTCCAGAGCCGGAATCACCTTCGGCACCAGCAGCGCTCTGGCCATGGGCGCCAGCATCGCTTCAACGTGCTGCTCGGATCCCTCACCTTGGCCGTCGTACGTCAGGCCGAGGCCGGTCTGGAATGCCTCGGCCAGCCCGTCCGCGACCTTCGGGTTCCGAAGGTGGCTAAACACACCGCCGGCATAGGTCGGCGTGCCCTTACGGGCCAGCACCATGGCGGCTTCAGCCTGTAGCTCGAACGTCTCCCCCTCGTCACTGACCATCAGCTGGGCCGCCGCCTGCGAACGAAGCCATTCGCGTAGCCACCGTTCGTGCAGCCCAGTGGCTGCCGCCAGGTCGCCCGCCGTCACCGGGCCCGCACCGTCAAGCGCCTCGTAGAGCCCGAGCCGCACCCCCAGATGGATCATCAGCGACACCGACTCCCCCTGCTTATAGCCCCAGGTGGTCATGGTGTACTGCTTGAGAAGGTCGCCGTCGACACCCATGTCGCACTCCTAATCGTGGTCGCTCGTGGTGCCGTCAGCCTTCCACGGGCAGCATCTACCGACAGCACCGGCCCGGCGCCCGTCAGTCGTCAGACTGGATCCAGATGCCGCCGTCGTGCGCTACGCACGGCAGCACCTCGAGGTCGCCCTTTCGGTCTCGGCGGCCGTTCACGTTCTGCTTCCAACCCTCGCCGTCCACGCCGAAACGCCAGAAGTGGGTCAAGCAGACCAACTCCTCGCCGTCGACTGCCCCCTCATGGGCCAGGTGAGACCACTGGTGCGGGCATCGGGCCTCCGACACGCACGGCACCCCAGAAACGGTCACCCAGACCACTAGGTCGTCGGTCCGACCATTGCGCTCGATGGTCGATTCGGCGATGGTCCCCGGTGACGGCACGGCATCGGCCACCCGAACCCATCCCGGTTCCGGCGGGCCCCCATCCATCGCTCAGGTATCCACCGGTCAGACGTCCAGGTAGCGGGTGACGGCCACTGCGGAACCGACCATGCCTACAGCACCGCCGATGACCAGCAGCCAGATACTGGTGTCCCAGACGAACCCATCGGGCACAGCGAAACCCCGGAACAACGGCACGGCATCGGACTTCTGGAAGTAGGCCAGCACCTGGTCGTCGACCACGAACAGGGCAGGAACAGCCAGCGCGGCACCAATCAACCCATGGATGGTGCCCTCCAACATGAACGGGATTCGGATGAACCAGTTGGTCGCACCAACCAACTTCATCACCTCGATCTCCTGACGGCGGGCACCAATGGCGGTGAATACCGTGTTCAAGATCAGTAGTGCGGAGACGCCGACCAGCACCACAGCAGCAACCAGGAGCGCCTGGCTGACCCTGTTGGAGAAGTCCTCGATTTGACGGATGGCATCGGTTGCCGTGGCCACTTCCTTCACGCCGGGTTGTTCGCCGAACTGGCGGGCCATCTCGGCCACGTTTCCGGCCTCCGGGTTAGCTGGCACGATGCGGTAGGAGGGCGGCATGACCTCGGCCGTCACGCTCTCCACCAACTCGGGCTTGTCGGCGAACAGTTCCTGGAACTCGAGGTATGCCGCTTCCTTGTCAACATACGTATAGCCCGAGATGGCCGGGCTACCGTCCAACACATTCCGGATGGCGCCGTCCTGGTCGCCCGAAGCGTCGGCTCGCATGAAGACAATGAACTCCACGCCTTCCTGGAATTGGGCCGTGGCCCGGTCAGCCCCCTCCCGAATAAGCAGGGAGGCGCCGACTAACGACAACGAGATTGCCACCGTCAGGATGGCTGCCATGGTCAAGCTGAGGTTCCGCCACAGGCTAACGAAGGTCTCGCGGGCGTAGTACCAGAGCCGCGACAGCACGTCAGTCCACCCGTCCCGTCGCCACCGTCTCAGGTGCCAGCGTGCTCACTCGTACACGCCCTGAGACTCGTCACGCCGGATCACTCCACGGTCCAACTCGATGACCCTGCGACGCATCGTGTCGACGATGCCCCGGTCATGGGTGGCCATAACCACCGTGGTGCCGCTTCGGTTGATGCGATCCAGCAGGCGCATGATCCCCACAGAGGTGGCGGGGTCTAG
>DPMC01000165.1:3359-4556 GCA_003541675.1 Acidimicrobiaceae bacterium
CGGGCAATGGATACCCGCTGTTGTTCGCCGCCGGACAGTTCGTCAGGTAGCCGTTCGGACTTGCGGCTGAGGCCCACCAACTCGAGGATGGCCGGCACCTGGGTGCGGATGACCTGACGGGGACGCCCAATCACTTCGAGGCCGAAGGCCACGTTCTCGTACACCGTCTTCTTCGGCAGAAGTTTGTAGTCCTGGAAGATGTACCCGATCTGGCGACGCAGGTACGGCACCCGCCACGAACTCATCTCGCCGAGGTCTTTGCCGGCCACCATTATCCGCCCCTCGTCGACCACCTCTTCACGGTTTAGCAACCGGATGAAGGTCGACTTGCCCGAACCCGACGGCCCGACCAGGAAGACGAACTCGCCACGCTGGATCTCAGCGGTGGCGTTCTTCAGGGCCACCACGTCGCCCTTGTAGACCTTCGAGACGCCCTCGAGCCGGATCATCGACCTTCCTCCGGTCCAGTCGCGACAGGTCGGATCGGTCGGATCGGCACGGCGCGCACGGTACCAGAGGCACCCTCGCCTATCGGGTCAGCGGGCCGGTCGGCCGGTTCCTTCAGGGCCGGCCAGTCAGTTGCTGGCGTTGGTCCGTGACCAGCGGAGGTACGACTCCATGAAGCCGTCCAGGTCACCGTCCAACACACCGGCCACGTCCCCCACCTCATGGTCGGTCCGTAGATCCTTGACCATCTGGTACGGCTGCAATACGTAGGACCGGATCTGACTACCGAAGTCGACAATCAGCTTCTCGCCGCCGATCTGTGCCAGTTCGGCGTCGCGCTTTTGACGCTCCAGGTCGAGCAGGCGCGCGGCCAGCATCTGCATGGCCTTGTCCTTGTTCTGGTGCTGACTCCGTTCGTTCTGGCAGGACGTCACGACCCCCGTCGGTAGGTGGGTGATCCGAACTGCCGAATCGGTCACGTTGACGTGTTGGCCGCCGGCACCCGACGAACGGTAGGTATCGATGCGAAGATCGGTCTCATCGATGTCGATTTCATCGACAATCTCGTCGAAGAACGGAACGACCTGCAGCGAGGCAAACGCAGTCTGCCGCTTGGCCTCCTTGTTGAACGGCGAGATCCGAACTAGCCGATGGACCCCACGTTCGGCCTGCAGGAGCCCGAAGGCGTAGCGACCACGCACTACAAACTCCGCCGAGCTGATGCCGGCCTCGGTGCCTTCCGAGATGGAC
>DPMC01000233.1 GCA_003541675.1 Acidimicrobiaceae bacterium
GAGCAGTTAGGGGCCGTTGAGCGACTGGCTGACGACAGCGGCTACCGGATCGGCCCGTCGGTGGTCACCATGGCGGCCAGTGTGGATACGACCCAAAGCCTCCTGGCCGTGGCTCAGCCGACCATGCAGGAACTGGTCGACCTGGTGGCCGAGGCGGTAGGTCTGTCCATCCCGGCGGGATACGACGTCCACTACATCGGTCAGATCGACTGCGCGAACCCCGTCCAGGTCCGGGACTGGACGGGGGTCAGCCTGCCCATGCACATTGTCCCCTCGGGCATGGTCGTCCTCGCCCACTGGCCCGATGAGGCCGTTGACCGCTACCTGAACCGCAATCTCGACCGGTACACGCCGAGATCGGTCACCATGCCGGACCGGATCCGAGCCCGTCTCGACGAGGTCCGCGAGACTGGGATCTTCTGGATGGAGGAGGAGTTCTCCGAGGGCATCAACTCGGTGGCCGCGCCGTTGTTCAACCAGGCCGGCGCCGTGGTGGGTGCCCTGCACAGTCACGGACCGAGCTACCGGTTCCCCGACAAGACGTTGAAAGACATCGTGGCAGACCGGGTGCGTTGGGCAGCCGACGAGATCTCGTCCGCCCTTGGCTACGTGGCTTGATTCCGGTTCCGGTGGAGGCAGGACCAGCGGCCTGACTTCAGGTCCTCCAGGTGGTTCGCAGCGTCTCGAGGCCACCGTCCACCGAGATGGTCTGACCGTTGACGAACCGGGCGGCCGGCGACGCCAGAAACACGGCCATGGCCGCGATGTCCCGTCCCTCGACGAAGGTCCGCATCGAGACCTGCTTCTCGTAGGCGGCCCGCAGGTCGGCGGCTGATTCACCGGTGGCGGCCGCCTCGGCATCGATCACCCGCACCATCCGGTCGCCGTCCACCGAGCCGGGACACAGCACGTTCACTCGGATCCCAAACTCGCCCACTTCCATGGCCAGCGTGTCGCCCAGTCCGATGATGGCGTACTTGGATGCTGCGTACGGCGAACGCATCGGGAAGCCGGTGATCCCCGCGGTCGACGAGGTCAACAGGATCGATCCGCCTCCGGTGGACCGCATGGCTGGGACGGCCCGGCGGCAGCAGAGGAAGGCGCTGCGCACGTTGACGGCCATGGTCTGATCCCAACCCTCGGCGTCGAGGTCCTCGATCGGTCCGGTGGGGCCGGCGATACCCACGTTGGCGCACAGTACGTCCAGCCCGCCCAGACCGCCGGCGTCGGCCGGGGCTAGCACTGTGGCGAAAAGCTCGTCTACTCCGGCGGGATCGGAGACGTCCACGCCGCTGAAGCCACAACCCTCGGGTTGGCCGCCTCGGGAAGCGGGCAGGTCGGCCACGTGCACCCGGGCGCCCGCATCGCTGAAGGCCTCGGCCATGGCCCGTCCTATACCTGAGGCACCCCCGGTGATCAGCACGCGCTGCGGATCTGTTGCTGGTGGTCTGGTTGACCGCGGTTCGGTCGCCGGTGGATTGGTCGCCTGTGGTTCGGCCATGGGCCTTTCGACTCTCTTCCGATGGCATCTGTCTCGGGCGCGGAAGTTACTCCCCTGATAAGTGTCCTGACGGTACGTCAGGTACGAACGATTTAGCGGTGCCCGATTGTCAGCATCATCCGGAGGGGGTGGGTACGCTTCCGGCGCCTCGCGGCGACCGCTGTCGGGCATCCCATCAACCGCCCCCGGTCGGACCCACCCTCGTGGTCGAGCCGCCCCGGGCCGTGTCGCAGGAGAACAACCGAATGAGTGATTTCCCGACTCGCGCCAATGTCGTCGTGATCGGTGCCGGCATTGTCGGTAACTGTCTCGTCGGCCATCTGGCCCGCCTCGGCTGGACCGACCTGGTCCTGCTGGAAAAGGGCCCGTTGCCCAATCCTGGAGGTTCGACTGGCCACGCGTCGAACTTCATCTTCCCGGTCGACCACAACAAGGAGATGGCCCTGCTCGGCGAGCAGAGCGCCAACCAGTACCGGGACATGCAGATGTCGGTCGACTCCGGCGGCATAGAGGTGGCCCGCACTCAGGCTCGCATGGACGAGCTCACCCGCCGCATGACCTCGGCCAAGGCGTGGGGCATCGAGGCCCACATGCTGACCCCCTCCCAGGTCAAGGAACTCGTCCCGTTCATCAACGAGGACGTCATCCTCGGTGGGTTCCACTGTCCGACGGTGTCGGTCGTGGACTCGCTCGAGACGGGTACCACCATGCGCCGTGAGGCCATCGAGAAGGCCGGCTGCCAGGTGTTCGCGAATACCGAGGTGCTCGACATCGAGACCGCCGAAGGCGCCGGCGGGATCACCACCGTTGCGGCCGTGGTGACCGACAAGGGCACCATCGAGGCCGACTACGTGGTCGTGGCTTGTGGCGTGTGGTCCAACCGCATCGCCAACATGGCTGGCGCCACCATCCCGCTGGTCCCTGCCGTCCACCAGATGGCCGACGTAGGCCCCATGGACATCCTCGCCGAGACCAACAACGAGATCGGCTACCCGGTCGTCCGGGACATGGACACCTTCTGCTATGAGCGGCAGTCGTCGGGTTCCATGGAGGTCGGCTCTTACGGCCACCGGGCGATCCTCCACCACCCGGATGAGATTCCGTCCAACGCCGAGGCAGCGCTGTCGCCGACGGAGATGCCGTTCACGCCGGACGACTTCGACGACCAGATGGAGACGGCCATTGAGCTAATGGACATGCTGGGCGACGCCGAGATCAAGTACGCCATCAACGGTCTACTCTCGCTGACACCGGACACCATGCCCTGCCTAGGTGAGACCACCGAGGTGCGCAACCTCTGGTCAGCCGCCGCCGTGTGGGTCAAGGAGGGTCCGGGCATGGCCCAGGTCGTCGCCGAGTGGATGACCCATGGCTACCCCCGAGTGATCGACGTCCACGGTGCCGACGTCGCCCGCTTCTACGACCAGGAGCGCTCCGACGAGCACATCTGGTCCCGGGCCGACGAGCACTTCATCAAGACCTACGGGATCGTCCACCCGGCCGAGCAGTGGGAGGGGCGCCGAAACCTCGAGGTCGGCCCGTACTTCTCGCGCCAGCAGGACCTCGACGCCACCTTCTTCCAGGCCCGGACCTGGGAGCGTCCGCAGTGGTACGGCGCCAACGCCGACCTCGTCGAGCGCTACGGCTTGGCTGAGCGCGAGGTCGAGTGGGACAACCGATGGTGGAGCCCCATCACCACCGGAGAGCACCTCAACATGCGTGAGCACTGTGGTGTGGTCGACCTGAGCTCGTTCCAGATCTACGAACTCGACGGCCCCGGAGCCATTGAGTATGCCGAGCGTCTGGCCGTCAACAAGGTCGACGTGGCCGTGGGTCGGTCGATCTACACCCCGTGGCTGACCCCCGATGGTGGTTTCCACTCCGACCTCACGATGATGCGTCTTGGTGAGGACCGGATGCGGATCGTGACCGGCGTGTTCGACGGTGGCCGCGACGAGTTCTGGACCCGTCGCCACATGCCGACCGACGGCTCGGTGACGTTCACCAACATCACCCGGCAGCTCACCACGCTCGGCCTGTGGGGCCCCAACGCTCCGGCCGTGCTGTTTCAGTTGACCGGTCAGGACCTCAGTCAGGACGGCTCCCCCTACGGCTCGATCATCGATGCCGAGGTGGCCGGCCTACCCGTCCAGCTGTTCCGCATCTCCTACGTCGGTGACACCGGCTGGGAGATTTACACGGCGTGGGAGAACGGCCCCGCACTTTGGGACGCGCTCATGGAGGCCGGCGCCGACCTAGGCATCCGCCCGACCGGTGGTGGCGTGTACGGCTCGTCAGGTCGTCTCGAAAAGGGCTACCGCCTGATGGGTGCCGAACTGGAGAGCGAATACAACCCGCTGGAAGCCGGTCTGGCCCGACCGAAGCTCAAGGCCGCCGACTTCATCGGACGTGACGCCTACCACGCAGCCCGCGAGGCTGGTGATCCCGAGGTGTCGATGTGCACCCTGACCGTCGAGGACCAGACCGACGGCCAGGGCCGGTCGCGACACATGATGGGCGGCAACGAGCCCATCCTGGATGCCGACGGCGGCCGCATCGTCGACAGCCACGGCCGAGTTAGCCGGGCCACCTCGGCGGGTTACGGCCCATCGGTCGGAAAGCACCTGTTGATGTCGTACCTGCCGCGGGAGCTCGCCGTGGCCGGCACCGACCTACAGGTCATGTACATGAACGAGCTGTACCCGGTGAAGGTGGCCTCCACTGGGGCGGTGTTCGATCCGGACGACACGCGACTGAAGGGTTGATCCGACGACCATGAGGATCCTCGTCTGCGTTAAACGCGTACCGGCTCCCGGGGCACGCATCAACGTGACCGCCGACGGTCAAACCGTCGACGCCGCCCATCTGGGCTTCACCACTAGCCCGCACGAGGAGTGCGCGGTGGAGGAAGCCGTCCAGCTGACCGAGGCCCACGGGGGCGAGGTCACCGTCATGACCCTTGGCCCGGCGGAGGCCGAGGAGCAGCTGCGCTACGCGGCCAGCGTCGGCGCCCACCACTTCGTGCTGATCCCGATCAACGACGTCGACTGGGACCCGCAACGCACCGCGTTGGCTCTGACCGAGGCCATTGCCGCGGTAGAGGAGACCAACGGTGCATTCGACCTGATCCTGTTTGGGAACGAGTCGGCCGACGCCGGTGGCTTCCAGGTCGGGGTGCGGGTGGCCAACCACCTTGGACGTCCCATCGTGAACGGCATCAAGGGAATCGAGATTGGTGGGGAACTGGACGAGGGCGTGGCCGCGGCCCGTCGGGAGATCGACGGCGGCTTTGAGGTCTACAACGTGCCTATGCCGGCGGTGTTGGGTGTCAAGGAGGGGATCAACCTCCCGCGGTATCCGACCATGAAGGGCCGTCTGGCTTCCAAGAAGGCCGTGGTGGACACCGACGAGCGGATCGTCGAGGCCGGTGGACAGGTGCGGTTGCGCCTCCACCGCCCGGTGGAGCAGATCAGCGAGACGGTGATCTTGGGAACTGGCCCGGAGGCCGCCCCGGCGGTCGTGGACCTGCTCGAGGAACTTGGGGTGCTGTCATGAGCCTGCTCGTCATCTGCGACCACGATCGCGGCACCCTGTCGGACGCCTCGCTGGAGGCACTCACCTTCGGGCGCCCCCTGGCGGTGGCGGCCGGTCTCGAGATGGCCGCGGTGGTCATCGGCGAGGGCGCCGATTCCGCAGCAGCCGGTCTAGGCGCGTATGGCGCGTCGACCGTGCATGTCGCATCTCATCCGTTGTTGACCGACTTCGGCCCCGAGGCCTGGGGCGAGACGGTGGTCCAACTGGTACGAGGCACCGGGGCCACTGCGGTGCTGGCCTGCGGCACCGATCGGGGCAACGAGGTGGTGGCCCAGGTAGCCGCCCGCCTAGATCAGCCGTTCGTGGCCAACTGCCGAACCGTCGACCCGACGGGCGATGGCTCCGGGAACTGGACCATGACCCGCGTCCAGTGGGGCGGTTCGCTACTCGAGGACGCCGCCCTTACCGCCGAGATCCACCTGGTGACAGTGGCCCATCACTCAGTGGAGGGGGTCGCCGCTGAGGCACCGGCTTCCGGCACCATGGTGTCGTTCGTCCCCGAACTCGATGATGCGTTGGCCCGCACCGTGGTAGCCGATCGGGTCGTCCTGACTAGGGGCATCACCCTGTCCACCGCACCGGTGGTGGTAGGTGGCGGCCGTGGCGTGGGGTCGGCCGAGGCGTTCGCTCCGTTAGAAGAACTGGCCGGCGAGCTCGGCGGCGTGGTGGGTTGTTCCCGTGCCGTCACGAACAACGGCTGGCGGCCCCACAGCGATCAGGTCGGACAGACCGGCACCCGGATCGCCCCGGAGATCTACATCGCCAGCGGCATCTCGGGCGCCATCCAGCACTGGGTGGGCGCCATGGCGGCCAAGAACATCCTGGCCATCAACACCGACGGTGAGGCCAACATGGTCACCCGGGCCGGGCATGCGGTAATCGGCGACCTGCACCAGGTCATTCCGGCCATTACCGAAGAAGTTCGACGTCGCCGAGGTTGAGCGTCGGGCCGGTCATCGAAATGATGGTCAACTCAGCCACAGACTGAGTCGACCATCCACACGGCGTCGGCCCGATCCGGGTCGCCGAGACCCACCGGCGTTAACCGTCGACCGGAAACTGCAGCACCGCCCGTTGTGCATGTGCCCCGGTCACGGGTTGGTCGCCTCGTGTCGGAGTCGACGGACGTCGATCACCGGTCAGTTCTCACCGGCCCCGGCTGTGGTCTCTCGGTCGAGGCGGCGGACGAAGACGCCGGATCGGGGCTTGGGCTCAAAATACGATGACTTGGGAGGCATGAGCCCGTCTTCGTCAGCCACGGCCATCATTTCAGCCACCGACGTGGCATGCAGGACGAAGCCGACGCGGCCATCGGCGTCGCAGCGTGCGACCAGTGCGCCGATGCCCACCGGCTCGGGCACGTAGTCGATCATCGGGTCACTCCCCGGATCGGTGATGCCCATCACGGGTGCCAGGATCCCGTCCTGAAGCCGGGACACGTCCAACTGGTCGACGGCCCGGTTACCCGACGCGGCCGGCAGGTCCATGGAGAACCAGCGGCCACCCACGTACACCCCAATCGCACCAGCGCCATCAGGCCGGGCCTCGGAGACGTCGGCACACGGTACGAGGGGGCCGACGGCCGTCAGGGCCTCGACGAGGTCGTCGGTTGAGCGGCCGGCACGATCACCGACCCGGCGGTGGGCAGCCAGAACCTGCATCTCGGCATCAGGGAACAGGACGGCCTGAGTCCACTGCAGCGGATGGTCGTCACCGATATCGGGATTCCGATGTCGGGCCTCCACGGCGGCCGCCAGTCGGTGGTGGCCGTCGGTGACGTACAGCGGTCGGTCACCCATGGCGGCCACGAGGGCATCGGCAGCCTTACCGGACAGCGCCCAGATCGTCTGATGGATGCCGTCACCGTCGGCTTCCAGCACCGGTTCAGTGGCGCAACCGGCGATGATCGCCGCGTCTAGCACCGCATCGGTCCGATAGGTGAGCGAGATGGGGCTGGACGACATGCCCAACTCCAACAGGTGCCTGGTCAGCAGGTCGGCCCTCCCGGGACGTACCGCCTCGTGGCGCAACACCCGGCGGTCGCCCGGCTCGGTCACCGGCACCAAGCCCATCACGCCGGTCTGGACGTGGTCGCCTGCCTCTAGGCGGTACAGGAACAGCGACGGCTCGTCGTGCTCGGCGTAGGCACCGGCGTCATAGATGCGCTGCATGGATTCGGCACACTGGCCGATCAACCAGTCAACGTCGTCGCGCCACTCGACCGGCACATCCTCCTGGGATCGGGTGACGTTCAGGAAGCTGTATGGGTTCGCCTCGGCAATGGCCACGCGCTCGGACGGGGAGTAGGCGTCATAAGGGCCGGTGGTGACCCTGTCAGCCCACGCCGGTTCGACGGTCAGCCCCGGAAAGGGGCGGAGCACACTCACTGCTCGCGAGCAGTCGTCTGGACCTGGATCACGTTGTCCAGGCTGGTTAGTTCTCGGGCGACGTCCTCGGTGACGTCACCGACTACGTCGATGATGGCCATGGCGGCGTTGGAACCCTGGAAGACCTTGTTCTCCATGGTCTGGACGTTGATGTCGGCCCGTCGCAGAACCTGCAGCGCGGCGGCCAGCACGCCCACCCGGTCGAAGTGTCGGATGGTGATGGTGGCGGAACCCATGCGGGTCCCGGCCACGTTCACGCAGTTCACCGGCTCACCGGCCCGGTAGGCCTCGATCACGTCGACGGTGCCCGCCGAGGTGGCGTCCTGGGCCTGCTGGGTCGACGCCCCAATGTGATGGGTGCCGACCACGTTGGGGTGGGCGGCCAGCTCGGAGGTGAACTCACCTTCGCCGCCGGCCGGCTCGTCGCGGTACACGTCTAGTCCGGCCCGGATCCCCCTGGAGTCCATGGCAGCGATGAGCGCATCCTCGTCGACTACCTCACCACGGCTGGTGTTGATCAGGATGGCGCCCGGCTTCATGAGGTCCAGGAATCGTTTGTCGACCAGGTTCTCGGTTGCTGCGCCACCAGGCACGTGGATCGAGACGATGTCGGACTCGGTCACCAGCTCATCGAGGTCTTCGACCAGGCGGATACCGATGGAACGGATCCGGGCCTCGACGTCGGGTCGACGGTCGGCCTTGCGCTCGGCGACCACGGTCATGCCGAACGAGCGGGCCCGCTCGGCGACGGCCAACCCGATCTCGCCCACACCGATGACACCGAAGGTCTTGCCCATGAGACCGTCGGCCTTCGAGTACTCCTTTTTGTTCCACGTGCCGTGCTTGAGGTCGGTCGCTGCCGATGGGATGTGACGGTCGATGGCCAGCAGTAGGCCGAGGGTCAACTCGGCCACGGCGACCGAGTTGGTGCCCGGCACGTTGCACACGTAGATCCCGGCGTCGGCTGCCGCCTGGCAGTCGATGGTGTTGGTCCCGGCACCCGACCGGACAATCAGGCCTAGCCGGTCTGATCGGCTGGTCGTCGTCGCTGTGACCTTGGTGCTGCGGACGACGAGCACGTCGATGCCCTCGATGGCATCGGGAATGTCGTCGGCACCCAACTCGGGAGAGACGATGCACTCGTCGCCCCGATCCCTGAGGAGGTCGATGTATGCCTCGGGGAGAGCGTCTGCGAACAGGATCTTCATGGTTGCTCCTTCGACACGCCGACGCCGGCACCTACGGTGCGGACGGCGGGGTAGCCTGCGCGGATTCTGGGACGGACCGGTCCAACCTTCTCCTGAAGGGCCTGCTCTTGAAGAGCCTGCCCTTGAAGGGGAGGCGGGATCCGGACCGGGGACAAGCCTACGCAAGCCCCGTTCTCGGAACAATGGGCCAGACGACAGGGGGGCCTCGTGACCCGATCCATGAACCGTGATGTCATCATCACCTGTGCCGTGACCGGCTCAGGAGACACCACTGGGCGCAGTGAACATGTGCCGATCACCCCGGAACAGGTCGCGTCCTCCGCGCTGGACGCCGCTTCGGCCGGGGCGGCCATTGTCCACTGCCACGTGCGCGACCTCGATACCGGGAAGGGCACCCGCACCGTGGAGCTCTACCGGGAGGTGGTCGACCGCATCCGCGAAAAGAACACCGACGTGGTGGTGAACCTCACGGCGGGCATGGGCGGTGATCTCAATGTCGGCCCTGACGACGATCCGATGGCCTGGGAGTCCGGCACCGACCTGGTAGGCGGCCTCGAACGCCTGGCCCACGTGGAGGCCATCCGCCCCGACATCTGCTCGATGGACTGTGGGTCACTGAACTTCGGTGACCACAACGAGGTCTACGTGTCCACCCCGGCGATGTTGCGCATCATGGCCGAGCGGGTCCGAGAGCTAGGCGTGCGGCCCGAGCTGGAGGTCTTCGACACCGGCAACCTGTGGTTCGCCGAGACGATGATCGCCGAGGGCCTGATCGACGCCCCGTACTGGCTCCAGCTCTGCCTATCGATCCCCTACGGGACACCGCTGGACGTCGGGATCCTTCAGGCCATGGTGAACCGACTGCCCGTAGAGGCCGAGTTCACGTCATTCGGTCTGGGAGCCATGCAGATGCCAATGGTGGCCCAGTCGGTGATGCTGGGTGGCCACGTGCGGGTCGGTCTGGAGGACAACCTCTACCTGGAGCGCGGGGTGCTGGCCACCAACGCTCAGCTGGTTGAGAAGGCCATCCGGATCGTGGAACTGATGGGTGCCCGGGTCCAGACCCCGGCTGATGCCCGACAGACCCTAAACCTCGGCTAGGGCGGATTCGATGGACACGGTCGCCGGGGGGCGAGCCGTCGGCCTGGTGGGCACCGGGGTGATCGGCGCTGGTTGGGCCGTCCGGGCGTTGGCCCGGGGACTCGACGTGGTGGCCTGGGATCCGGCGTCGGGCGCCGAGGACCGGCTTCGTGCTGCCGTGCAGCGGGCCTGGCCGTCGGCCACGAAACTCGGCCTCTTCCCGGGAGCTGACCCGACCCGCCTGACATGGGTTGACACCGCTGAGGAGGTGGCTGGCCGGGTCGATTGGATCCAGGAGAGCGCCCCGGAGAACGAGACGGTCAAGCGGCCGCTGATCCAGGCTCTGGCCGCCCATTCCGGCCCGGAGGTAGTCATCGCTTCCAGCTCCTCGGGCCTCCTTCCCACCAATCTCCAGGAGGGTTGCAAGCATCCGGAGCGGGTCTTGATCGGACACCCCTTTAACCCGGTGTACCTGCTGCCCCTGGTCGAGGTTGTGGCCGGCGAGCAGACTTCTGAGGCGGCAATGGACGCCGCGGTAGCCCATTACGACGACCTGGTGATGTATCCGCTGGTGGTGCGAAACGAGATCGAGGGCTACCTCTCGGACCGACTCCAGGAGGCCCTGTGGCGGGAGGTTCTCCATTTGGGGAACGACGGGGTGGCCACCACCCGCGAGCTGG
>DPMC01000049.1:0-4220 GCA_003541675.1 Acidimicrobiaceae bacterium
TCGGGCAGGACGCCACCAGGTCTTCCCGCGGGCAGTACTGGCCGAACTACTAGGTCGACATGGTCGACGGGATGCCCTTGTCGAGGTCTGGAACGGGATGCCCTTCCTCTCTCCCCTGTGGGCCCGCGGCCCACGTATGGTCATCCAGCACCACGACCACGCCGACATGTGGCCACTGGCTCTACCACCGGGTCCGGCACGGCTGGGATCGATTCTGGAGCATCGCCTTGCTCCACGGTGGTACCGGTCCACGCCGGTCGTAACTCTCTCGGCGTCATCACGCGACGGACTGATCGCCGGGGTCGGCCACCGGCCCGATGGCGTCCACGTGGTCGAGCCCGGCGTGCACCGCCGGTTCTCTCCGGCTGGTCGGCGTGACCCCGAACCCCTAATCGTCTCGGTGGGCCGACTCACTGCATCAAAGCGAGTGGACGTTCTGATCCGGGCTTTTGCCGAGGCCAGGGACCAGGTGGCTGGACTTCGTCTGGAGGTCATTGGTGACGGTCCCGAGGAGGAGGCCCTTCGGGCCCTGGCTGGCGACCTCGGCGTGTACGCAGCCACGACCTTCCGTGGACGGGTCTCCAACGACGAGCTCGTAGCGGCCTATCGCCGGGCTCGACTCGTGGCCAGCGCGTCGATCAGCGAGGGCTGGGGCATGACCCTGACTGAGGCCGCTGCGTGTGCCACCCCGTCGGTTGCCACCGATATTGCCGGACACCGTGACGCCGTCATTGACGGACGCACCGGCCTGCTGGCCACCACCGACGATGAACTGGCCGGACTACTGGTGGAGGCTTTGGGATCGCGCTGGGACCAGCTTTCGGCGGGCGCCCTCGCGGGGGCTACTCGATTTGACTGGGATCGCACGGCCTCAGGGGCGTTCCGGGTACTGGCCTCCACGGTGCCCGCCCAGTGATCCGATCCCCGGCTGGCTTCCTGAGGCTGTCCGGATCCGCCTTGGAGCGGTTGGTGATCCTCATACTGGCCTACGTTCCGCTGCTGCTGAACGATCCCGGTCGGGTGGCGGCCGACACCAAGGCGTACCTGTATCTGGACCCCGGTCGCCTCATGGAGCGGGCCACATCGATGTGGCAGCCCGAGGTTGCCATGGGGACCGTGACCCACCAGAACATTGGCTACCTGTGGCCGATCGGCCCCTTCTACTGGCTTGCCGATATCGCTGGCTTGCCTGACTGGCTGGCACAACGACTCTGGATGGGAACTGTGCTAGCTGCCGCTGGTCTCGGCGTGCGCTGGCTGCTGCGAACCCTGGGGTGGCGGGACGGTGGCGTCCTGGTTGCCTCACTGGCCTACATGCTCAGCCCGTATCTCCTCAACTACGTGGATCGACACTCGGTGATCCTCCTGCCATGGGCCGGCCTACCGTGGATGCTCGGTCTCACGACCCGGTCGCTGCGCACTCCCGGCTGGCGTCATGCGGCCATTTTCGGTCTGGTGACCCTGACAGTGGGTGGGGTGAACGCCAGTTCACTACTTCTGGTTGGACTAGGCCCCGCCCTGTGGCTGCTCTGGTCGGGCCTCGAGGCCTCGGTGCCATGGCGACGCGTTGTGGGCGCCGCGGTTCGTATCGGTGTGGCCTTCGTGCTTACCGGTCTCTGGTGGATGGTCGGTCTGGCAGTCCAAGCCAGCCACGGCCTACCCACCCTTCGGCTGACGGAGAACTATCGGGTGGTGTCGGACGCGGCCACAGCTCCCGAACTGTTCCGGGGACTGGGATACTGGTACTTCTACGGTCAGGGTCGCCTAGGGGCGTGGATCGAACCCTCCACCTCGTACACCCGGTGGGCACTGCCGTTGTCGTTCGCTCTGCCCCTACTGGCACTCCTGGCCGCTGCCGTGGTTCGGTTTCGCCATCGGGGCCACGCCCTGGCCCTGATCGTGGTTGGGATCCTCGTGGGCATCGGGGCCCACCCGTACGACGACCCATCACTTCTCGGCCGGATCTTCCGCGAGTGGACACTTACCGATGTCGGGTTGGCACTGCGCAGCACACCGCGGGCCCTCCCCCTGTCGGTCCTCGGCCTGGCCATCTGCCTTGGGGCCGGGGTGGGAGCTTTGGCTCGCTGGCGCCCCCGAGTCGGTCCGGCTGTCACCGGTGTCCTTTGTCTACTCGTGGTGGCCAATCTGTCTCCCCTGTGGCAGGGAGAGATGCTCGGCTCACTGGTCCAACGTCCCGAGGACATCCCCGCCTACTGGCATGACGCGGCAGAGCACCTTGAGACCCCGGACTCATCTGCTCCAGGAACTGGCACCAGGGTGCTGGAGATTCCCGGGAGCGACTTTGCGGCCTACCGCTGGGGGAACTCTGGCGACCCAGTGTTACCCGGCCTCATTGATCGTCCGCATGTGGCGCGCGAGCTCATACCTCAGGGCTCTCCGGCTTCGGCAGCCCTGCTGGTCGCATTGGACACGGAGATCCAGGAGGGCCGTCTGGACGCCGATGCCCTGGCTCCTCTAGCTCGCTTGATGGGCGTGGGAGACGTGGTCCTCCGATCTGATCTGCAGTTCGAGCGTTTCCGGACGCCCCGACCAGTCGATCTATGGGAGGGAGTACGTGACGCATCGGGATTTGATCGCCTGATCGAGTTTGGCAGCCCGCTCCCAAACGTGGCCGGACCGCAGCGCCCTCTCCTGGATCAGCACACCCTGAGTCGACCGGCCAGCGCCGAGGATCCCGCGCCGGTGGTGGTCCTCCCGGTAACCGATCCCGTTCCCATTCTCCGAACCGCTGATCCATCCCGGCCGATTCTGGTCTCGGGTGATGCTGAGGGAATCGTGGCCGCCGCCGGTGAGGGACTGCTGGAGGCTGGCCGACCGCTCTTCCTGACCGGCTCCTTTTCTCACGATGCTGTCCGGGTACTTGATCTGGTGGGGCCCGGCACCCGCATTGTTCTCACCGACTCCAATCGGAAAGACGGGCACCGTTGGGGCACCATTCGAGAGACGGCCGGTTACACCGAGCGAGTAGACGAGCAGGCCATGGGTCTCGACCTTTCGGACCACGCCTTGACCGTCATAGACGACCTACCCGGCGTTCAGACGGTGGCTATCCAGTACGGCCTGCGAGTCGACGCCAGTGGGTACGGCAACCCGGTGACCTTCACGCCTGGCGATCGGCCGTTCCACGCGGTGGACGGCGACTCCGATACGGCCTGGACCGTGGGAGCCTTCAACCACGTCGTTGGCGAACGACTAATTCTGACACTGGATGACCCCGTCCCTGTGGCCCATCTTGTGCTGGAACAAGCTCGGCTTCGAGGTCAAAACCGTTGGATCACGCAGCTTGCCGTTGGGTTGGACGAACAATCTCCCCTGCTGGTTGATCTAGACGAGACCTCCCACACCGCACCGGGCCAGGTAGTCGTCTTGCCAGATAGGGGCGTGGTGTCTCGCATCACTCTGGAGATCCGGGCCACCGATGTCGGCCAACTCGACCATTACGCCGGTGTGACCGGCGTCGGATTTGCCGAGGTGCGGGTCAGTACACCAGGAAGCGAATCAGGAGATTCCGCTGGGTTCGATTACGTGGCGGCCGACGAGACCATTGCACTGCCTACTGACCTCTCAGATGCCGTCCGTTCCGCTGGCCTGACCGATCCCGGATCCGAGGTTGCCGTGCTGTTGACCAGGCAGCGCTCTGATCCTCGAGACCCCATCCGCACCGAACCGGAGCAGTCCATGGATCGCACCTTCGTGGTGCCGTGGGACCGTCCGTTCCTTCTGCACGGCGAGGCCCGCCTCTCGGCACACGCGCCCGACGACCTGTTCAATGCGGTCCTCGGTGATCCCAGCTCTGGTACGGCGTCTGCCACGGGGAGTCTTGCCGGCGATCTAACGTCAAGGGCCCGAGCAGCGTTCGACGATGACCCCTTGACGGCATGGCAGACGCCCATTGGCCCCCAGGAGGGCCACGCGTTGACGTTGGCCCTGGCCAACCCGCAGACGTTTGTTGACCTGGTCCTGGCCTATCGAGCCGACGGCCTCCACTCGGCACCCCGCACGGTGACCGTGGTGGGCGACGACGGCCCGGTAGGGACCGTGGATCTCCCAGGAACACTCCTCAACAGGACAGAAGGCGTCATCCGGGTGCCACTGGATCTCCCAGCTTTCACCAGCAGGACCCTCACCATCCGTATCGACGAGGTGGTCGAGCGACGAACAATGAACTGGTACTCGGGCCTTCCCGACGTGCTTCCAGT
>DPMC01000049.1:4625-29767 GCA_003541675.1 Acidimicrobiaceae bacterium
CTGGTAACTCTCGACGGTCGGTCGGTCTCGGTGCGGATCAGTGGAACCACCGTTGATGCACGGACCCGTCAGCCTTTGATCGTAGAGGCCTGCGATAGTCCCCTGATTCTCGCCGCCGGATCGCACCGGCTCCGAATCAGCCCCGGGAAAGGGTCGGGCTTCGACCTGGACCGTCTAGTCCTCATTGCACCGTCAGTCCACGATCCGGCGTCCGATAGGCAGACGGGTCCGGAGTTGCAGGTCACCGCGGAGAGCCGCACGTCGATGGACATCGTGGCCAGAGGCGAGATCCGTTCGTTCTGGCTGGTGCTGGGGCAGAGTTACAGCGACGGATGGCGTCTCACCCTGGATGGCGCCACGGTGGACGGTGCCGATTCCGGCATCGCACCCGTTCTCGTTGATGGATTCGCCAACGGGTGGCTGGTTACGCAGGCCCAGGGTGCCAGCGAACCGATTGGCCTACATCTCCGGTGGACTCCCCAGCGACTAGTCCGGCTGAGCCTCGGTCTTTCGCTGTTCGCTGCGGCCGGGTGCCTTCTCGTGGCGTGGCGCGGACGGCGCGACATAGGTGTCCGCTCTTTCGAGCCATCCCGACTACTACCGGCTCACCGTCCGCGAGCCAAGCCGGTTGGGCTGGTGACGGCCACATGCACCGCGGCGGTGGTAGGCGGATTCGCGTTGGTGAACCTGCCCGGCGGTTGGGCGTGGAGTTGGGTCGCTCCTGGTATCGCCTTCGCCTCCTGGACCGGCCTTAGGGGCATGCTTCCCCAGCGCACCAGTGCCCTGGCCGGGGTGCTCGCCATGGGCACGGCGACGGTGTGGATCGCCGCCAACCAGATCCGGTTCCGGTTCCCCCGGGACTTCGTGTGGCCACTGTTCTTCGAACATGTTCACGTCCTGGGTGTGATCGCCGTGCTGCTTCTAGCTGCCGCCGCAGCCGAGGCCCTCATAGAGCGACGCGACCATCAGGACTAACGGGCCCCAGAACGGCCGTCTCATCCCAGAGGCGTGTTTGCGCCCGTCCAGAGCCAGGTGATTATCGAGGCGCCTACCGCCACCACGGGAACCCCGGCAACCGCAGCCACTGCCCACTGACGACCCACCCGACTCACGACGGAGTCTGCGACCGGGCCAAGCATTCGGGGCATCCAGGACACAAATGCCAGGATGGCCAGCGGCGCCGAATACCTGGCCATTTGGAGGCCGATGTGTCTGTAGCTCACCAGGTCGGTGAAGTACACGTAGCTCGCCGCGTAGATGGCCACCAGAAGGAGGCCCACTCCCCCGGCCATCAGACCACGGCGGGCACCACGGAACGATCGAAGGTCGTCGCCGTCGAGAGCCAGGAGGGACAACAGAACTAGCCCGACCAGCACCCACGGGACCACCCCGGGAAGGTCGGCTTCCCAGAACCCCAACTGCCGGAACCAGCCCTGTACGTAAAAGCGGTACTCGGATATCCACGTGTCGACAGTGGCCCATACGAAACCCGGCAGGTCTCCCAGAAGGCGGTCCCGCTGCACGGATGGTTGGTATTCGATCTGCCGAATCATCGTGGTGGTGGCAGCTTGATAGTTCTCCGATGATCGGGCCAGCGTGGTGGCCAGACCGACAGCCAGTGCACCCCCTGCAATGAGCGCCGCCCGCACTCGTATCCGGCTCCGGTCCAGTACAGCGGACAGTGGGAACAGTCCCAGGATCAGAAAGTAGGGGGGCTTGGCCAGCGCCAACAGAGCCATGGGCAGGACCAGGGAGGGGAGGATGATCGTCTCGTCGGCTTCCACGCGGGTCCACAATGAGACTGCCATCAACACGGCAGCCACTGTGAACCCGTCCGGTGACACCGACGCGGCCAATGCCAGATTGAGCGGCACGAGAGCCGCCGCGGTGAGGCTCCAGCGGAACGCTGCCGCGGACCGAATCGCCCACCAGGCGAGTGCCAGGTATGCCAGAAGCGACACGACCCGTCCGGCCCAGAGGACGACGATGCCTGGCGCATCTATCGCTACGGGGAGCAGGGAACCGAGGGCGGCTGGGAGGTAGGCCACGGGGGTCGAAGCGGAGGTGGGCCTCGTATCGATGAATTCCACCTGGCCGTCAGGTCGATGGTCCAATAATCCTCGGATAGAGGTGACCGTCCACGGTGCACGACCGGCCTGGTGATCCATGAAGATCTGGGTAGTGGCCTCCCGGTGCGCCACCGGGATGACTGACCCGGTGCCTTCCGGTTCGGGTCCCGGTTCCAAATTGCCGTGGGCCATATCAACGACCCGGGCGAAGTGTGTGAACTCGTCGTAGCCAGTCCACGCCGGCGACATGAGGCAGATCAGGAGACCTAATGGAAGGCCAACGGCCAGAAGGAGTCGCTGGGGCGCCATCCGCCTGAGGGTACCGAGTCCAAACACGACGATCTGAAAGGCTGCTCCGGGCGCATCGGCCCACATGCCCTCCCGGCGATAGTTTCAGGGAAGTGGCTGATCCGCAGGTGTCTCCCGACGTACTTCTGGTGCACGGCTTCGGGACGTCGTTTGCCGCCACCTGGCGCCATAACGGCTGGGTCGACCTTCTCGCCGATGCGGGTCGTGGGGTCATTGGCGTCGATCTCCTTGGGCATGGCACGGCCCCAAAGCCGACCGACCCGGAGGACTATCGGGATCTTGAGAGCCACGTGTTCGCGGTCCTTCCCGGTGATCCAGTGGACGCTGTGGGCTTTTCAGCCGGTGCCATGACCGTGCTCTGGCTGGCCGCCCACCATCCAGAACGGTTTCGCCGGATCGTGGTGGCTGGGGTAGGGGCCAACCTGTTCGAGCGCGACCCCGCCCGGGGCCAGGCCATTGCCGAAGCGGTCCGTACCGGCACCGCCGACGATCCCGAGTTGCGCTATTTCGCCGACCTACCCGAGGTCGGGGGGGTCGATCCCGATGCCCGTGCCGCGCTGGCTGCATTCATGAGCCGCCCAGACCATCGGGCCTTCACCCCCCACCTACTTGCCCGGCTGACCGTGCCCGTCCTTGTGGTCCTGGGTGACCGAGACTTTGCTGGCCCGGCAGATCCATTGATTGATGCACTTCCGGATGCCACGCTGTGCAACCTGCGGGGCGTGGACCACTTCGCCACACCCAAGGACTTCGGGTTCTTGGACGCCGCCCTCAGTTTCCTGGACGCCCAGCCCCTTTAGAAGGGAGCACAGTTCAGACGCCGGGTGGTGGGCCGAAACGACCGGTGGAGGCATCGAGGACGGCCCGGAAGCGGGCCCGGCCTGAGTGGTACGGCCCTCGAACAGTGGGCCTCCACCAGCCGAGCACATGTTCGGCCAGTACCACACCGATTCGGAACACCATGTTGACCACCCCGAAGTGAACCCGCAGCAGAAGCAGCGTGTTTCGAACCATCAGATGGTCGATGGCCGATGCATCGGTGTTGCTTTCCGGGTTATCGACCAGAGCGCCCCTCACGAGGCCCACCGTCCAACCGGCCGCCCGGGCCCGCAGCCCGAGGTCGGCTTCCTCGCAATAGGCAAAGTAGCGCTCATCGAACAGACCGATCTGGGCTACGCATCCCCGCCGGAGCGCCATGAGGGTTCCATGGGGATAATCGGCAGTCTCCCATCGATACCCGTCTCCCTCGATTAGACCGTCTATCGAGGTTGCTGGTTCGCTGATCGGACCGAGCCACGGTTGGACTCGGGGTACCTGTCCGTCGCCCACGTCGGCGCACGCCAGTCCGGCCTCAGGATGGGCCCGTAATCGGGCGACGAGGGCTTCGACTGTCCCATCGGCTGGCCGGGCGTCATCGGGAGCCACCAGGCAGATCTCGGAGTCCGAATGCAGCCAACGCTTCAGGCCGACGTTGGCACCGGGGCCGAAGCCCAGGTTGACTCCCGTCTCGATCACCTCTACGCAGTCGGGCAAATCCTTTCGAAGCAACGCAAGTTCTAGAGGATCTGAGCCATTGTCCACCACGGTTATGGCAAGACCCGTGCTACCTCTGGTCGCCGGATCGAGGAACCGGTCGAGAGTGTCGCGACAGGTTGCACCGCGATTCCGATGGACCAGGACGAGGTGAACGCCATCCACGGCCCGAAGGCCCTGACCAGCGGACATGTCAGCGAAGGGGGGCGGCGCTGGGTGTGATGGCTGCCGGCAGGTGCGATGAGCCCGACAGAGCGCGATCTACCGCGGCTGCACAAGATCGACCCTCGGCAATAGCCCACACGATCAGGGATTGGCCACGTCCCATATCGCCACATACGTAGACGTTCTCAACCGAGGTGCGGAAGTCATCGTCACGAGCCACAGTGCCCCTTACGTCGAGTTCCACGCCGAGACCGTCCAGGAGGTCGTTGCGCTCCGGGCCAGTGAAGCCCATGGCGAGGAACACAAGATCTGCCGGGAAGTCCCGTTCCGTGCCCTCGACTGGCTCGAAGGACATCCGTCCATCGGCGAATACCTGCGCCACACGATGGGTGCGAAGGGCGGTGAGTGCCCCATCGGCGCCCACGAACTCGGATGTGTTAATGGAAAACTCCCGAACGCCGCCCTCCTCGTGAGCCGACGACACCCGGTAGATCATTGGCCATGTTGGCCAAGGGTTGGCGTCGGGACGCTCGTCGGGCGGTCGGGGCATGATCTCGAACTGGTGTATCGACCGGGCGCCTTGGCGCAGGGCGGTCCCAAGGCAGTCGGCGCCGGTATCGCCTCCGCCTATCACGATGACGTCACGGCCCTCGGCATCGATCGGACTACCGTCTAGGTCGCCCTCCTGGACCCGGTTAGAGCCCGGCAGGTATTCCATGGCCTGGTGGATTCCAGTGAGTTCCCGCCCGGGAATGGGCAGGTCTCGCCACTGGGTAGACCCACAAGCCAGAACGATTGCATCGAAATCGCTAATCAGGGACTCCACTGCCAGGTCGACACCCACCGACGTATTGGTTCGGAACTCGGTGCCTTCGGCCTCCATCTGGGCCAGACGTCGGTCCAGATGGCGCTTCTCCATCTTGAACTCGGGGATGCCGTACCGGAGCAGGCCACCAATACGATCCGCCCGCTCGAATACGACGACGTTGTGTCCGGCCCGGGTGAGCTGTTGTGCCGCTGCTAGGCCAGCGGGGCCGGAACCGACCACTGCCACACGGCGTCCGGTGTTCTCGGCGGGAATAAGCGGAATGATCCAGCCTTCGTCCCACGCCCGGTCCACGATCGAGACCTCGACCTGCTTGATGGTGACTGGCGGTTCGTCGATTCCCAGAACACAAGCACCCTCGCACGGGGCCGGACAGAGGCGACCGGTGAACTCCGGAAAATTGTTGGTGGCGTGCAGCCGTTCGATTGCCTCGCGCCAGTGGCCGTTCCAGATCAAGTCGTTCCAGTCCGGAATGAGGTTGCCTAGGGGGCAGCCGTCATTGCAGAACGGGATTCCGCAGTCCATGCATCGGCTGGCCTGGGTCTGCAGGTGCTCCTCAGAAAATGGCTCGTAGACCTCCTTCCAATCGCGTAGGCGTACTGGCACCGCCCGACGGTCCGGTAGAAGTCGGTCATGTTTGATGAAACCCCGTGGATCACCCATGGTCGATGGTCTCCTCGCCCCTACGGCGGTCAGTTCCCGGTGGAGGCCATGATGGCTGCCACCTCGTCACGCCCTGAGGCCCGGGCACCAGCAGCCGCCTCAAGGATCCGCTTGTAATCGGTAGGCATGACCTTCACGAAATGTCCCGCCTCGGAGTTCCAGTTGGAGAGCAGGCGCTCCGCCACCGCCGAGCCGGTCTCGGCCTGATGGCGTACCAGAAGGTCCCGGATCCATGACAGGTCCTCAACGTTTGGCACCTCGACGAGCACCATCTCACGGTTCACTCGGTCCGGGAACACGCCAGCCGGGTCGTGCACGAAGGCCATACCGCCGGACATGCCGGCCGCAAAATTCCGGCCAGTGGGTCCGATGATCACGGCCCGGCCGCCGGTCATGTATTCACAGCCGTGGTCGCCGATGCCCTCGACCACCGCTGTGGCCCCCGAATTTCGGACGCAGAACCGCTCCCCTACCCGACCACGGATGAAGGCCTCACCCGATGTCGCCCCGTACAGCAGAACGTTCCCCGCGATGACTTGCTCCTCGGCTACGAAGCACGAATCGGCCGGTGGACGAATAGCAACCCGGCCGCCGGAGAGACCCTTCCCTACGTAGTCGTTGGCGTCGCCGGTCAGGCGCAACGTGATGCCCCTGGGTACGAAGGCGCCGAAACTATTGCCAGCCGAGCCGTGGAGGTCGATTGAGATGGTGTCGTCGGGGAGGCCGTCTCCACCGTGTCGACGCGTCAACTCGTAGCCCAGCATGGTTCCGACTGAACGATCCATGTTGGTCACTGTCGCGGCGATCCGTACCGACTTGCCGTCAGACAGGGCGGTCTCGGCTTCGGTGATCAGTGTGCGATCCAAGATGTGTGCCAGGCCGTGGTCCTGCCTGCCGGTGTTTCGCCGGTCGGCGTCTCCTACGTCTGGCACATGAAGAATGGGGGTCAGGTTCAGGCCCGACGCCTTCCAGTGGCCGACCGCCTCACGAACATCAAGGCATTCGACTTGTCCGATGGCCTCGGACAACGTGCGGAATCCCAGCTTTGCGAGGATTTCCCGAACCTCTTCGGCGATGTACTCGAAGAAGTTGACGACGAACTCCGGGCGCCCGCTGAACTTCTTTCGCAGCTCTGGGTTCTGAGTGGCAACACCTACCGGGCAGGTATCGAGGTGGCAGACCCGCATCATCACGCAGCCAGAGACCACCAGGGGTGCCGTGGCAAATCCGAACTCGTCGCCACCCAGCAGCGCTGCGATCACCACATCGCGCCCCGTCTTGAGTTGGCCATCGACCTGGACCACGATGCGGTCCCGCAGGTCGTTGAGTAGCAGCGTTTGCTGGGTCTCGGCCAGGCCGAGCTCCCACGGAGCACCGGCGTGCTTGATCGAGGTCAACGGCGAGGCGCCAGTACCCCCATCATGTCCAGAAATGAGGACAACGTCGGCATGGGCCTTGGAGACCCCGGCTGCCACAGTCCCGACGCCGACCTCGGCTACTAGCTTCACGTGCACGCGGCTTACCGGATTGGCGTTCTTGAGGTCGTAGATCAGTTGAGCGAGGTCCTCGATGGAATAGATGTCATGGTGGGGAGGCGGTGAGATGAGGCCCACACCAGGCGTGGAATGGCGGGTGCGGGCGATCCACGGGTACACCTTGTGACCCGGTAGCTGGCCGCCCTCGCCGGGTTTGGCTCCCTGTGCCATCTTGATTTGGAGGTCGTCAGCGTTGACGAGGTATTCGCTGGTCACCCCGAACCGACCAGACGCCACCTGTTTGATGGCCGACCGACGCAGGTCGCCGTTGGCTTCCGGGGTGAAGCGGTCCCGGTCCTCGCCGCCTTCGCCGGTGTTGGACTTACCGCCCAGCCGGTTCATGGCAATAGCCAGGGTTTCGTGGGCCTCGGCGCTAATCGAGCCGTAGGACATGGCGCCCGTGGAGAATCGTTTGACGATCTCACTAACCGGTTCAACCTCGTCAATGGAAATGGCCGGCCGTAAGTCATCACGGAATCGGAACAGGCCTCGCAGGGTGGCCAAACGTTCAGATTGGTCGTCGATGAGGTTTGTGTACTCCTTGAAGACCTCGTACCGACCCTCGCGGGTGGCGTGTTGGAGTTTGAAAACCGTCTCCGGGTTGAAAAGGTGGTACTCGCCCTCTCGGCGCCACTGGTACTCGCCACCCACCTCCAGGGTGCGATGTGCCCGTTCCTCCGGATTCGTTGGAAAGGCCAGGGCATGGCGTTCAGCCACCTCGGCCGCCAACACTTCGAAGCCGACTCCCCCTAGACGGCTCACAGTGCCTTTGAAGCATGACCCGATGACTTCGTCGCCCAGACCGATTGCTTCGAAAATCTGCCCACCGCTGTATGACGCGACAGTGGATATGCCCATTTTGGACATGATCTTGAGGAGCCCCTGGTCGCAGGCCTTGATGAAGTTGGAGCGCGACTGTTCCAAGGTCAGGCCAGGCGAGAGGCCGTACATCCCCTCGCCGACCAGCGCGTCGATGGTGGCGAAAGCTAGGTATGGACACACGGCCGAGGCGCCGTATCCCAGCAGCAGGCTGATGTGATGAACCTCGCGGGCGTCGCCGCTCTCCACCAAGAGGCCCACGCGGGTCCGGGTCTTTTCGGCGATTAGGTGATGGTGCACTGCGCCGGTGGCCAGCAGGGATGGTATGGGAGCCAGGTTGGCTGTCGGGCAGCGGTCAGACAGCACGATGAAACTCACGCCATCGTCCACCGCCGCCGAGGCTTCGGCCCTCAACCGGGTTAATGCCTCTGTGAGGCCGGTGGCGCCTCGGGCCACCTCATAGCGACCGTCCAGCACCCGGGCGGAGAAGCCTGTCGGCAAACTATCGGAGCCGGTAGAGCCACGACCGAGTCCGACGATCGACGCCAACTGGGCTTCGGTTAGGACGGGATGTGGTAAATGGATCTGTCGACAGCTCTCCGGCGCGGGGTCCAGCAGATTTCCCTCCGGGCCCACGGTTGAGCACAGCGCAGTGATGAGCTCTTCGCGTATGGCGTCTAGTGGCGGATTGGTGACCTGGGCGAAGAGTTGTTGGAAATAGTCGTAGAGCGGTCGGGACTGGTCCGAGAGGACAGCTACCGGCGTATCAGTACCCATGGAGCCAATCGCGCCCTTGCCGTCGCGGACCATCGGAGCAAGCACCACCTTTAGAGCCTCATGCGTGTAGCCGTACGCCTGCTGGAGTTGCTGGAGAGTGCAATCGTCGTTACTGACACGTTCGTGGGCCGGAAGGTCGTCCAGGTAGACGAGGTTCTGCTCCAGCCACTCCCGGTATGGGCGACCGGAGGCCATGCCCGACTTGATCTCGTCGTCGCGGATGATGCGACCCTCGGTGGTATCGATGAGGAACATCCGTCCGGGTTCAAGGCGACCCTTCTCGACCACTTCAGCGGTCGGGACCTCGACCACTCCGACCTCACTGGCCATGACCACAAGGTCGTCGGCAGTTACCCAGTAGCGGCTGGGTCGTAGGCCGTTTCGATCTAGGACAGCACCCATCACGGTTCCGTCGGTGAATGCGATCGAGGCTGGGCCATCCCATGGCTCCATCAGGGATGCGTGGTACTGGTAGAAGGCTCGGCGTTCGTCGGACATCTCGGCGTGGTTCTCCCACGGCTCGGGGATCATCATCAGAACCGCCTCGGGAAGCGAGTAGCCCCCCAAGGTAAGGAGTTCGAGCGCTTCGTCGAAGCCGGCGCTGTCACTGGCGCCCGGCGTGCAGATCGGAAACAGTCGGTCCAGATCGCCCGGAATCGTGTCGGTGGCCAGAAGGGCCTCACGGGCTCGCATCCAGTTGCGGTTGCCCTGCACGGTGTTGATCTCCCCGTTGTGGGCGATGTACCGGTACGGATGGGCCAGCGGCCACGAGGGGAAGGTGTTTGTAGAGAACCTGGAATGCACGAGGGCCAGTGCACTCTCGACACGTTGGTCGGTCAGATCCAAAAAGAAACTGGCCAACTGGGTGGTGGTGAGCATCCCCTTGTAGACGATCGTCCGGGACGAGAGGGAGGGGAAGTAGACGCCGTGAACGTCGACTCCAGAGCGGTCCACGAGAGAGATTTCGTGCTCGGTACGCTTCCGGACCGCGTAGACCAGCCGGTCCAAGTTGATGCCCGCCGGCCGGCATCCTTCCCCGGTAGCCGGCGCAGCTAGGAAGAGTTGACGGAAGATCGGCTGGGCCGATTGGGCCGCCTTTCCGATCATCGAGCCGTCGATGGGTAGATCCCGCCATCCGAGAACCTCGAGGCCCTCAGACTCGGCGGTGGCCTCCACAAGAGCCATGGCCTCGTCAGCCAAGACTGAAACGTTGGGCAGGAAGGCAATTCCGGTGGCATAGGCCCCAGCTTCAGGAAGGTCGAAGTCGACTACAGACCGGTAGAAGCCGTCGGGAACTTGGATCAACAGGCCGGCGCCATCACCGGTATTGACTTCGGCGCCGAGGGCTCCGCGGTGCTGCATGCGACAGAGGGCACCAATGCCCAACTCGACGATCTTGTGGCTCGCATGGCCGCGCAGATGGCACACGAAGTTGACGCCGCAGGCGTCGTGCTCGAAGAGCGGGTCGTAGAGCCCCTGAGGCGCCGGAAGATCCCGGCGGGACAAAGGAGTGCCCAGCCCTGGGGTCCAATCGCGCTGGTCGACATCCATGTGGTTCGAGGTCGTCTCCTTGACGGGGCGGTTGTGCCGCCGGGGAGATCGCCCGGAACATCGTCGGTCGGAGCGATGGCCTCCCTCGGGTTCCCGTCGCCGGGCACCTCAGGAGGACTGTGTACCAACCAGAATAGCGGGATGCCTACCGTAGACAATGCCCGGGCGAGTGACCTCTGTCGATACATCGATGCCTCCCCCAGTCCGTTCCATGCCGTCGCCGAGTCGGTACGCCGCCTTGAGGGGGCCGGATTCCGCGGACTGGATGCCGACGACGCCCGTCCGGAGCCGGGCCGGTGGTACCTCCGTTCAGGCGGTGCTCTGGTGGCCTGGGTAGACGAAGGCCGATCCTCGGATGCACCTCTGCGGATAATCGGGGCGCATACCGACAGCCCGAATCTTCGGGTCAAGCCGCTCCCCGACCATGGGAGCCTTGGCCTCCGACAGGTGGGCGTCGAGGTCTACGGCGGTGCTCTCTTGAACTCCTGGTTAGACCGTGACCTCGGCGTGTCGGGTCGAGTTGTGATCCGTGAGGGAGCCGGCCGGACCGTGCGACTGGTGCGCGATGACCGCCCAGTAGCCCGCATCCCCCAGCTGGCCATCCATCTAGATCGTGGAGTAACCGATAAAGGCCTGGTCCTGAACCCCCAGAACCACCTCTCGCCGGTCATGGGTGCCGGACTAGCGGAACCTGGGGCCTTCGTCGGCTCACTAGCCGCCCTCGCTGACGTGGACCCGTCCGACGTGTTGGCCTTCGACGCCATGTTCCACGACCTCTCCCCCTCCGTCCTCTCGGGACCGGGCGCCGAGTTCGTGAGCGCGCCCCGACTTGACGATTTGCTGTCATGCCACGCGGGCACTGAGGCGCTCATTACTGCCGCTGACTCAACGGGCGGCTCCTCGGACCACAAACCGGTTGTTGTTGAGGATCGTGCGGGCGCTGGCGTGCCAGTCCTGGCGCTGTTCGACCACGAGGAGGTTGGCAGCGTCTCGGCCACCGGAGCAGGTGGTCCACTCCTGGTTCGCTCGCTGCGTCGCTTCGTTGGGCTTGACGACCGGCGGGTAGACGGCGCGCTCGTCCTCTCAGTCGACGGTGCCCACGGCACCCATCCCAACTACCAAGACCGACACGACGGCGATCACCCCGTGCTGCTCAACGGCGGCCCGGTCCTGAAGTTCAATGCGAAGGAGCGATACGCCACCGATGCGCCGGGCGCTGCCGAGGTTCGTGATCTTGCCGAACGGGCTGGGGTTCCGCTGCAGTCATTCGTGAGCCGTTCCGATATGCCGTGCGGTTCGACTATCGGTCCGTCCACCTCTGCCCGAACGGGGCTGCGAACCGTGGACCTCGGAGTGGCTCAACTCGCCATGCACAGCGCTCGGGAGTTCTGTGGAAGTGAGGATCCTGCGCTGCTAGGCCGTCTACTGGACGCAGTTCTGGCTGGTTGAAGGTGACGGCCGGTCAGCGGTGTCGACCGCGACGTAGTCGGATTCGCATACCCCGAGTTGCACCGTCCACCGCCCGGTAGGGCGCCACCAGCATCAGCAACATGGGGAAGATCTCGAGACGACCGATCAGCATGAGGATGGCCAAAGCCATTCGTGCCGGAGTCGAATAGGCGTCGGCGAACGACGCCGTCGGTCCGGCATCACCCAGGGCCGGGCCCATATTCCCCAGCGAGCTGATGACTCCGCCAGCCGCTGTAATCAGGTCGGTGCCCAACGCTGCCACGACCATGGTGCCACCGACCACCAGGAGGCCGTACACGACCATGAAGCCGGCAATCCGCTCCACCAGGTGCTCGGGAACGGTGTTGGCCCCCTGCCTGACGACCAGGATGGCCCGGGGACGCCGGAAGGCCCGCAGTGTCCGGTAGGCATGGGACAGGCCAACACGAAGACGCATCACCTTCACACCGCCGGCCGTCGAGCCGGTGCAGCCTCCGAACACCAGGAACAGAAGCAGAATCATCTGGGGTCCCGACGACCACGACGTGAAGTCCCCTGCACTTCCCTCACCTGTGGCATTGCCGAAGCCGCTGCTCGTTCCAAGGGTTACGACGTTGAAGATCGCCGACCGGAGTGATCTTCCGAGCCCCATGCCATCGTCGACCAGAAGCAGGGTCACTAACAGTGTTCCCATGGCAATCATGGACAGGTAACCCCGGAACTCCGGATCACGGTGGTGGCCGATTCGGCGGCTTCGAAGCATCCTGCTGTGCAGGGTGAAGTTCGCCCCTCCGAGGAGCATGGCCACAACCAGTACCACCTCGATGGACAGGCTGTCCCAATGGCCAATTGATGCATCCTTGGTGGAGAACCCGCCTGTCGACGCGGTACTCAGGGCATGGGCGACCGCGTCGAACGGTCCCATCCCCGCCCCAAACAGCCCGAGGGCCACCAACACGGTGAACCCAGCATAAATCCCCCAGAACCAGACTGCCGTGGTGGAGATGCGCGGTGCGAGGCGGTCCACACCCATCCCCGGTGCCTCGGCGTCGATAAGGCCCAGGCCGCTAGACCGGAGCGACGGAAGGACCATCACCACCAGTACAACGATGCCCATACCACCCGCCCACTGCGTGAGTTGGCGATACATGAGGATGCCCGATCCCTGGGCCTCGATCGGGTTGTGGCTACCAAAGACCGTGGACCCGGTGCAGGAAAACCCGGAGATCGACTCGAATAGGGAATCGGCCAGCACGATGGCCCACGGACGCCCTGCCACGGCAAACGTGCCAGCAAGGAGGTACGGCAGGGCTCCCAGAAGCGACGCCACCAGCCAGGTCGTCCCGACGGCACTGAATACCGCCGCCTGATCCTGGGAATCAGGTTTGGCCACGTGGAATAGCGCCAGCCCAATTAACCCGGTGACCGCCGTAGCCGTCGCCAGAGCGATGGCATCACGTCCGTCGACCATCGCCACTGACGTTGCCACGGCCATGCCAGCAGCCACGAACAAGATCGCCATACCGGCAACGCTGGCCGTGGTGCTCGCCCAACGGTCACCGAACGGGAAGCGGCGGAATGGACTCATTGGTCGGTACCCGGAGGGTGCCGGCGGCCACCAGGCGAGCGGCCCAGACTGGCAGTCAGACGTCGTCGGAAACGGACCCGATCACGGATCAGAGTCGTACCGGCGCCAAGGGCCACTATTGCCGGGTACACAGACAGGCGTCCCACCACCATGGCGGGCAGGAGGGCTAGTCGGACGCCGGCCGGCCAGGCGCCGACATCTACCAAGGTGCCATCTAATGTCCGAACCGGTCCGGCCGTCGAGATGGCATGGATTCCAGCACCGAGAGCGGTGGCCAGTTCCAAGCCCGCCGAGGCCACCACTGCAGCGGTCACGAAGAGCACGCTAACGAAGAGAAACTGCGTCACTACGACACGGGCCAGTGTGTTCTCCGCGGCGATCCGGCCGCCCAGCCGGGCCGGAATGACAGCTCGTGGGTGGAGTTGTCGAAGCAGTTCCCGGATGGCTACCCGAGCAAGAATCCGGTGCCGGAGGATCTGGAAGCCGCCG
Source organism: Acidimicrobiaceae bacterium (assembly GCA_003541675.1). Classification (GTDB taxonomy): domain Bacteria; phylum Actinomycetota; class Acidimicrobiia; order Acidimicrobiales; family MedAcidi-G1; genus UBA9410. The sequence continues at coordinate 18,399 of DPMC01000049.1, forward strand.
CCGACCGAACCGGTCATCGGCCCGATCGAGACGAGGCCGAGCAGCAACACCGGCGCAGCCGGCGCCCAGTTGCCGCCCGGAGTCGACGGGAACCCGGTGGTGGTAACTGCGGCGGTCACAGTGAAGGCGGCGCGTCGGACCCCATCAACGCCCGACCCGTCGGTCCACAACAAGAACAGGGCGGAGCCGATGATCAGGAGACCCAGATATACCTGAAGTTCGGTGGAACGGAGAAGAGAACGGACTCGGCCGACACCAAGCCGCCACAGAACCACGAGGCTTGTGCCGGCAACAGCCATACCGATCACGGCTACCCACTGCGCCGCCGCCGACTCGAGGTCCGGGCTGCTCACGAGTCCGCCGGTGGATGCGGTGGCCATCGCCAGGAGTACGGCATCCAACGGTGCTATCCCGACCAGCAGGAAGCCGATCAGGGTAAATCCAGACGCCAGACCATGGACGATGACTAAATGGCGCACCGCCGTGGCAGGGTCGGGGGCCATGGGACGTCGACCGCCTCTACGTGATCGGTCGGCGAACTCCCGCCCTGCTCCGAAGAAAGGCAACACAGCGACCGCTAGCAGGAGTGCGCCGATACCCCCCAGCCACTGGGCGCCTCCGAGCAGAAATCGCTCGGCATGTTCCGTCGGTTCGACCGGGTAGGCCTCCATAGCTGTAGTGGTTGCCGACGTGCCGGCCCTAAACAGTGCGTCCGCAAAGCCGCTCGCCGGGTCGACCAGCAGGAAGAGGCCGGCAACCATCCCGATGAAGAGCACCAGGCTGCCCGTGAAGGCGCACAGGACGTCGGCATCACGGACCCGATCCGGTGGACGGACCCATACGGCGATCACCGCCGCCAGAAGTCCTGCGGCACCTCCGACGATTAGAAGGGCTGTCGTGTCGTCGCCGTCGCCGAGCAGATCAATCAACCCGGCCGTCACGGCAAGCAGGAAAGTGGCACCCAATGCTGCGGCGATCGACCACGCAGCGGCGGCGGCCCACGAAGGCCAGGGCGCACGTCCGCCGCTCCGTGGCCTGATATCAGATCCCACCGGACGATTCATCCGGACCGCCGACCTAGCCGAACAGCGAGGAGAGGTGGGCAGCCTGCCCTGGACGGACCACGGCGATCACATGGTCGCGTGGCCTCAGGGTGCTCCGTCCCCTCGCGATCTGGGCCTTCCCGTCGCGCACGATGGCGCCGATCAGCACGTCCTCATGAAGCCCGAGGTCAGAAATCTTCTTGCCATCGCACTTGCATCCCGGGGACACGGCGAACTCCAGGACCTCGGCGTCACCGTGGAGGGACGTTGAGACGGCAGCCACTGTGTCTCCCTCACCCCGCACAAACCGGAGGACACTGTTGGCAGTGGCCGTCCGCGGGCTGATAGTGGCGTCCACCTGATGTGCCTCGAGAAGATCCAGCAACTTCAGTCGGTGCACCACGGCGATGGTCTCAGTTTGCTGGTCTCGTCGACCACCGGTGGAATCGCTAGCCGATTTGGCGTACAGGCAGGCCAACACATTGGCGTGGTCCTCCCCGGTCAGGGCAACCACCACATCTTGACGGGCGACCTCGGCCTCGTCGAGCAGGACGGCGTCAGTGATGTCTCCGTGGTACACCAGAGCTCGGTCCAGGTTCTCCGCCAGATAATCGGCCCGGGCCTTATCCATTTCGATGATGCCAACCGACCGGCCCTGGGCAAGCAATGACTCTGCCAGCAACTCGGCAGTTCGACCGCCGCCCAGAAGGAGTACGCGGTCCGAGCGTTGGCTTTCCATGCCCATCCGGGTCGTCACGTCGTCGAGGTTGTCCTTCTTGCAAACGACGGTGATGAGATCCCCCTCCCGAAGGGTCCAGTCTCCACGGGGAACGGCCGTCCGTTCCATCTCCTCACCGTTGTCCCGGCGAGTGATCGAACCCACGATGAAACCCCAGTCGGGCTCCAACTCCCGGCCCAGTTCCCGTAGCGACTTGCCCACCAATGGGGCTGCTCCGGGGAGGCGAGCGGTAAGTACCACGACCTCGCCGCCGGCCATCTCGTCGAATTCCAACACCCCGGTGAATCGGATGAGGCGTCGTACGGCATGGGCGACCTCCTCGTCGGGGTCAATGACCAGGTGGTCGTCGACTCCTTCGAACAGCGACACCGCCTGGGCTCGACGCAGAGAGCGGGACTCCACCCGCACAATGGTCTTGCTGACACCCGCCTTGCGAGCCATCAGGGCACACAAAATGTTGACCTCGTCACGCTTGGTCACTGCAACGAGCAACTCGGCCTTCCCGAGACGCGCCTCAGTCAACACTTCGGGGTCAGTACCGCTACCACGGAGGATCTCGACGTCCAACTCGGACTGGATCCGGCGGACGCGTTCACCACTGACTTCGATGATCGTCACGTCGTGTCCCTGGGTACTGAGACGGTCGGCTACGTAGGTGCCGACCTCGCCGGCACCTACCACGATGATTCTCACCTCGCGATCATCGCCCACCGGAGGACCCAGGGGGTGGCATGCCCGTCCAATCGACCTGTTCAGCTGATCAATCCAAGGCTGGAAGGTGGATCGCCCGGATTAGGTCTTCGGCCGGATCACGCCCACCTCGGTCACCAATATGTCGAGAGGAACGTCCCATTCTCGGGCTGCGAGCGAGTCAACAACCTGGAGGTCGTGGCAGAGGCCAATGAACAGGGGACCAGAGGAACGGTCGGTGATCAAACCGGCAAAGGTCCGGTCATAGAAGCCGGCACCGTGGCCTAGGCGGTTGCAGTTTCGGTCGGCGGCCACCAGAGGCACCAATACGACGCTCAGGGACATCGGGTCGACATTGAGACCCTCGCGTGGCTCATGGATGCCGAAGGGGCCCCGGACCAGAGGGCCGACAGGAACCACAAACTGCAGCACCTGACCGGGGGTGGTCACCGGAAGGGCAACCTGGATGTGCGGATCATCGAGCAGGGCCACCGGGTCGATCTCTCCCCTCACCCCCACATACGCACCGATCGTCCCTGGTGCCTCCATCTCGGAAAGTGACCGGAGCCTCTGGACCACCGTGTCTGAATGGCGCGCGACGACATCCGACGACAAGGCCTGCCTCCAGGCCAACATCTCAATCCTGAGTTCCTCCAAATCTCGGCCATCTTCACCGTGCTCCACCAGGTCATGCTGGCCGACCGACTCCCCGACCGCCAGCATCTGTTCCGGATAATCACGCCCCAGATCGTCGAGCCACGGGTCCCACTCACTAGAGTGCCCTCGGCTCCGTGACGATCCCGCCTCCCAGGCGTGCGCCGGATGCCCACTCGCCCCGATGAACACGGGCGGGTCGAGAACCGTTTCAATCACCAGGAGATCCTTCCTTGGACGCCATCCCTTATCTGGCAGGCGCGTCGGCCATTCTCGGCCTTCTGCTCGCCGGATTCTTCTTCAGCAATGTGAAGGCCGCCTCGCCCGGCGATGACCGCATGATCTTCCTGATGACCGAGATTCAGAAGGGTGCCCGGGCCTTCCTGAAGCAGGAATACAGCTGGGTATCGATCTTCGTGGTCGTTATGGCCCTCATCATCGGCATCCTGATCGCTCCGGCCGCTGCCATCACCTACGTAATCGGTGCCGTCCTCTCGGCTCTGGCCGGCTACATCGGTATGACGGTCGCCACCATGGCCAACGCCCGCACGACCGAAGCCGCCAAATCTGGTCCCGGCAAGGCACTCCCCATTGCCTTCCGCGGGGGCGCCGTGATGGGCTTTTCCGTCGCCGGGTTGGCACTGCTGGGCCTCATGGCTGTTTACGTGGTCTTCGTGCTAGCCCTCAAGGTCGACGATGCCTTCGAGGTCGTCACTGCTTACGGCCTTGGAGCCTCGTCCATCGCCCTGTTCTCCCGAGTGGGTGGCGGCATCTACACCAAGGCCGCCGACGTCGGTGCAGACCTTGTGGGCAAGGTAGAAGCAGGCATCCCGGAAGACGACCCCAGAAATCCAGCGACCATTGCTGACAACGTGGGCGACAACGTGGGCGATGTGGCCGGCATGGGTGCCGACCTCTTCGAGAGCTACGCCGGCTCGATCCTTGCTCCAATCTCGTTGGTGGCATTTGCCCTCGGCCTGGGTGCCGAGCAGGCCAGCGCGGTCACCAACATCTCTCTGCTGTCGTTCCCAATGGCCATCGCCTTTGCCGGAATGATCGCCTCGATAATCGGCTCGTTTCTGGTCAAGGGCGGCACGTCGACGGACTCCAAGGCCCTCTCCAAGGCACTCCACATGGGCACCAACGTAGCGATGGGACTCACCGTGATCGCCACGTTCGGCATCTCCTACTGGCTGTTCGGCGACAACCCTGCGTTCGAGTCCCCACTTGGTCTGGCTATCTCTGTGATCGGTGGCCTACTAGTCGGATGGGCTCTAGGGAAGACCGCCGAGTACTACACCTCGGACCACTTCGCTCCCGTGAAGAAGATCGCCGGCCAAACGGCGACTGGACCGGCTACCACCATCCTTGGTGGCATCTCCGCCGGCATGGTCTCGGTGGCCGCATCGGTCGGCCTGCTTGCAATCGGTGTGGGTGTCGCCTACTGGGGTGGCGAAATGGCGTTCGACTCCATTGGCAACCTCGACGGCGGGATCTATGGCATCGCCGTGGCCGCCATCGGCATGCTGGCCACCACCGGCGTGGTCGTGTCGGTCGACGCCTATGGGCCGATCGCCGACAACGCCGGTGGCATTGCCGAGATGGCTGAACTGGACCCAAGCGTTCGAGAGGTCACCGATGCCCTGGACTCCCTAGGCAATACCACGGCAGCCGTGGCCAAGGGCTTCGCCGTCGGTTCGGCGGCCCTCACCGCCCTAGCGTTATTCAAGAGTTTTGAGTTCGCCGTAGCCCAGGCGGGTGGTTCCCTCAGCCTTGACGTTGGTCAGGTGGAGGTGTTCATCGGCCTTTTCCTCGGTGCCATGCTTCCGTTCCTATTCGCCGCCCTCACCATCGACGCCGTGGGCCGCGCCGCCCAGGAGATGATCGAAGAGGTCCGTCGACAGTTCCGGGAGATCCCAGGTCTGCGAGAGGGCCAACCGGGCGTTAACCCTGACTCGGCCCGTTGTGTGGCTATCTCGACGGCCGCATCGCTTAAGGAGATGATCATCCCCGGTGCACTCGCTGTAGTGGTGCCCCTCGTTTTGGGCTTTATCAGCGTGGACACGCTCGGGGGCTTCCTCGCCGGCGCCCTCGTCTCCGGCTTCTGCCTAGCCATCTTCATGGCCAACGCCGGTGGCGCCTGGGACAACGCCAAGAAGTACATCGAGGCCGGCGCCCTAGGCGGGAAGGGTTCGGATAACCACAAGGCTGCCGTCGTCGGCGACACCGTGGGTGACCCCTTCAAGGACACATCGGGCCCGGCCATGAACATTCTCATCAAGGTGATGACGATTGTCTCGTTGGTATTCGCCTCGGCCTTTGTCGGCTGATTCGGCGGTGGTGGCCGCGGGCGCCTAACCGACTCGCAAAGTTGTGCAGAGGGCTCCTCGGGCCTCTCTGCACAACCACAAGACCCATTGAGCGATAGTCGGATTGCCTCAGCCTGGGAGCACGATCATCGGGTCCTTGGGCTCGCCACCAGTACGAACCTCGAAGTGGAGGTGGGGTCCGGTCGACCAGCCGGTTGAGCCGCACCTTCCCAACACCTCCCCCTTATCGATCTGATAGCCCGTCGATACAAGGAGGTCTTCCTGATGCGCGTACAGCGTGATGACCGGACCCTCGTGCTCGATCAGGACGACGTTGCCGTATCCGGACTTCATGCCCGCGAAGATCACCTTGCCCGCCTTAGCGGCCCAGATCGGCTGTCCTCGAACACAGCCGATGTCGACACCGTTGTGCTGACGCATCGTTCCAAAGATTGGGTGCATGCGGGGGCCGAACCAGGACGTCAGGCGGCCCTCCATGGGCATGATGAACCCCTGGCCTGACTCCTTGGTCAGATCAGGGGCCGACTTCCGGAGTTCCTCGGCGATGAGGTTGTCGATCAGGATTGCCATCAAGTATTCCTGCCGCTCAAAGCTTCTGATCTCGGCCTCATAGTCCGTAATACGGCTCTGGAGCTCACCCTTCACGTTCTCCTTGGCGGCGATCCTTCGATCCAAGACGAGGATTGACGATTCAAGCTCGCGTTGCCGGGCCTGGGCGTCGATGATCGCGTCATCGGCGGACCGTGCGACGTCTTCGAGGTCGGACTCCAGTGCCCGCATCCGGTCCACCAGATCTCCCCGGTCGCCGGTCACCGCATCGAGGATGGCAGCACGCCGAACCCCGGCGGTCAGGTCATCGGACTCCAGGAGGTTGCCGGGTCGGATCCGGCCGATGTAGACGTCGACGGCCAACTCCCTAATCCGCTGTCGTAGATCGGTCACCTCGACGGAGATTTCCTCGGCTTGAACCCACCGCAGAGTGGCCTCGGCCTCGGCAGCCTCGATGGCCTGCCGCGCCGCGAGGATCTTGGCTTCCTGGAGCGCCACGGCATCGTCAAGGGCGTGCAGTGCATCCGAAACCTGCTCGTCGGCGGCCTCCACTAACCCGAGTGCCTCAGCAGCCTCCGCCGCCAGGCCCTTAGCCGACTCCCTGCGGTCCCGTGCGTCCCGAATGGAATCGGTGTCCTTGACCGCTCCGGCCGGCACGGCCACCAGGAGCGTTCCGGTCAACAACGAGGCCATCAGTCCGACCAGAACAACAGCCCGTAGACGGTGCGCTCGCCAAACGAGCAGGCGTCTGGAGGACGCAACGGAGGTGGGGATAGGTCGGAGTGGCACTGTGGTGAAGGGAATCGTCTCGGCCGAGAGGGTACCCGTGGGTTCCATGACCATCGGGGGCAGGTGGTAGACCATCGCGCATGGCCCCCACAAGTCATCCGCTCGCCGACCTACGGGTACTCGATCTGACAGATGGTCGGGGCGACCTCTGCGGTCGACTACTAGCCGACTTCGGTGCCGATGTACTACGGATCGAGCCGCCGGAAGGGGTGGAGTCCCGCCGAAGGGCTCCATTTGGCCCGGACGGGTCGTCACTACATTTCGCTGTACGCAACTCCAACAAGCGATCCGCGGTCTTAGACCTGCAGAATCCGGAGGCCGTCCGAGACCGGGAGACCTTCCTGGCCCGAGTTGCGGACGCTGACGTAGTTGTTGAGTCGTGGACACCGGGGACTCTCGACAGACTCGGACTCGGCCCGGACGTCCTCTTGGCTGCAAACCCAGAGCTGGTGGTGGCATCTCTTACCGACTTCGGTCAGACCGGCCCCGACAGGGACCTTGCCTCCACCGATGACGTGGTCTTCGCCCTGTCGGGTTGGCAGTCCCTGAGTGGGGTGCCCGATAAGCCGCCACTCCTGTTGCCTGGATCGATCGCCAGTGACACCGTCGGCATTCTGGGCGCCTTTGCTGTCCTCGTCGCCCTCGTCCATCGGGCCCGAGGAGCCGGCGGGCAACACCTCGACGTGTCGGCTCTGGAGGCGGTGAGCCAGATGAACACCTGGGGTCTGGCCAATACCAGCGACAGTCTCCGAAGGGGGTCGATTCCGCCCACGGTGCGGTCTGGTGACAGCCCGATGTACCCGACCTTCGACGCCGCCGACGGCAAGGTCAGATGCGTCATCATGACGCGACGCCAGTGGTCTGCCATGTGGGAGTGGATGGGTTCACCCGAGGCGTTCGCCGATGACTACTGGGCCGACTACGTCAACCGGCTTATGAACGCCGACGTCATCAATGAGTTGTACGCCGGACACTGGGCCGGGCTGCCCATGATCGAAGGATGCCGCGAAGCCCAACGCCGAGGGGTGGTGGCCACTCCCCTGCTCTCACCGGCTGACCTCCTAACCGATGAACACTTTGCTGCCCGAGGCACCTTCACGACCGCCGAGGTCACCCCTGGAGTAGAAGCACCAGTATTTGCCGGATCCATGGAAATCGACGGAGTTCGTATCGGTCATCGACAGCGGGCCCCCGAACCCGGTGAACACAAGGCGTCCTTCGATGGCCCCCGTTTCACCATGTCCTCGCCACTAGGACCGGCATCGGATCTACCGTTACGGGGCCTACGGGTGGCCGACTTGGGACACGGCGGTGTCGGGGTGGAATGCGGCCGCATGCTTGCCGAATACGGCGCCGACGTGGTCAAGGTCGAAAGCCATGCCTATCCCGACTTCATCCGCATCATCATGGGCAGCGAGATGAGCAGCCCGTTTGCGTCGTCGAATCGGACCAAGCGGTGTCTAGGTCTCGACCTAAAGCACCCGGACTCCCTCCAGGTCATCGAACATCTGGTGGCGTGGGCCGATGTCATCGTGGAAAACAACTCGACGGGCACGATGGCTGCCCTCGGGATCGGTTGGAACGACGTCCATCGGATGAACCCTGGCGCCGTTCTCATGTCCAGCCAGTTGATGGGGTCACGGGGGCCTCAGGCCGAGTGGTCTGGCTACGGTCCCACCATCCAGACGACCGGTGGTCTCAGTTGGTTGTGGGCATTCGACGACGGAGCCGGACCTCCGGGCAGCAACGCGATCCACCCAGATCACTTGGCCGGTCGACTCGGGGCGCTTGGCGCATTGGCCGCGGTAATCGGTCGGGACCGGGGCGCCACCGGCTCGCACGTGGAGGTCGCGCAAGTCGAGGCGCTCATGGCCACATTGGCCGACGAGTTCCTGGCCGAAGCGCTCAATCCAGGCAGTGTGCAACCCCGGGGGAACTCCTCTCCAGGTGGAGCGCCATGGGGAACCTTTCCCTGTGCCGGTGAACAACGGTGGGTCGTGGTGTGTGTTCGCGAGGACAAGGACTGGGAGGGTCTTTGTCGGGCCATGGGCAACCCGGATTGGGCTCGGGAGTCCTCGTTGGCCACCACTAAGGGACGAATGGCCGACCGGGCACGTGTAGAAAGGCTCGTAGCCGAATGGACGGCTGGTTTAGATCGGGCCGAGGTCCAGAATCGCTGCCAGGCCGAGGGCGTACCGGCCGGCCGGGTGATGTTCTGTGTCGACCAGCTCGAGGATCCGCATCTCGCCGAACGCGGTTTCCTGATGGACGTCGATCAGCAGGGACTGGGACCCATTGTTCTAGCCGGCCCGTGCTTCACTGGGTCGGGCATGGGCCCCCCGGCAATCTTCCAGGCACCATTCATCGGAGAACACAGTCGCCGTTTCTGCACCGGGGATCTAGGAATGGATCCAGGGCATGTCGACGTCCTAATCCAATCAGGAGCCCTTGAGGCCCTTGACTGACCGAGGCGACCCGACAACCGTTGACGACAGGCGGGAGTCGCTGGACGGGGTTAAAGGAGGGTCAAGAATGATCGATGGGTCGTCCGCTCTTCTTCGTCGTCGTTATCTGGACTTGATGGCCGGCTGTCTGTGTCGGGATTTGTTTCCAGAAATGGAACCCGACGTCGAGATAGCAGCCCGCTCTGAAGGACGCGACTGGCCAGCTTCGGCAGAGACCATGATCGGTCGGCGGCGACTCGACAACCTTGTGGACTGCCTGACCATGGTGCTCGACAACGATGTGCCCGGCGACCTGATGGAGACCGGCGTGTGGCGTGGTGGAGCCACGGTCCTTATGCGAGGTGCCCTGGCCGCATGGGGAGACGACAACCGATCCGTATGGGTGGCCGACTCGTTCCGGGGACTACCGCCACCCGATGCTGAAACTTGGCCGGCAGACAAGGGTGTAGACCTCTCCGAGGTGGAGGCACTGGCCGTTTCGCGACCTGAGGTCGAGGCATCGTTCGCCCGCTACGGACTGTTGGATAGCCAAGTTCGCTTCCTAGAGGGTTGGTTCGCCGACACGCTGCCCACGGCCCCCATCGAGCGCCTCGCCCTGCTGCGGTTAGACGGCGATCTCTACCAGTCAACGTGGGAGGCACTCGAGAACCTGTATCCGAAGCTCTCAGTGGGCGGGATCCTGATCGTGGACGACTACGGGGCGTTCGAACCATGCCGGCAGGCCGTCGAGGACTACCGCGCTAGATGTAACATTTCCGACGTGGTCGTCCCGGTTGACTGGACGGGCGTCTGGTGGCAACGGACCCATTGAACGAAGATCCGGTAGCTGAACTGCCCGTATCGGCAGCCGGAGACGTCGATTATCCGACGTACTTCCACCTCCTGGTCGACGTACACCGGTGGTTACGACCAGTCCGCTACCTGGAAATCGGCGTCAATCAGGGACACTCGCTTGGCCTCGTTCGACCCCAGACCAAGATCGTGGGAGTCGACCCAGAACCGCTGGTCACGGCCCTCGACCATCCCGACTGGACGATGGTTGCCGCCACCTCTGAGGAGTTCTTCAAGTCTCACGACGTCACGGGTCTCCTGGGTGGTTCGGTGGACCTGGCGTTCGTTGACGGACTGCATCACTTCGAGGTGGCGATGGCTGATGTTCTGGCCATCGAGCCTTACGCCCATCCGGGAACGGTGGTGCTGGTCCATGACGTCCTGCCGATCGACGCTGCCACGTCCACCCGTGATCGGATGACAGCCGTGTGGAGCGGTGACGTATGGAAGGCGGTCGTGCTCCTCCGGGAGAACCGGCCTGACCTCACGGTCACCACGCTGGACGTAGGGCCAACGGGCATGGCCGTGATCACCGGTTTCGGTGATCAGTCGTCAACCTCGGCATTGGCGGTGCCAGACGACACCTGGATAGATGCAGCGGTGTCGAAGATGATGCCCGTCACTTATGACGATTTACAGGCTATGGGACTGAGTGAAGCTCTAAGTCTGGCGCCGGGCACGCCAAGTGCCCTTGAGGAATGCCTATCCGGTTTTGGGGTGCCCTAGATGCCCTGACCTGGCGCTTCTTCAGCAGGAATGCCGGATATCGACGGAGCGATCGCGGGGCTGGTTCCAGCCCGATCTAGATCCGGTCCTATGCTCCCGGCCCATGACGACGGACGATTCGGACCGCACGATTTCAGCGATCTTCGATCCCAGTAGGTGGGAGGTGGTGCCGGGCTTCGACCTGACCGACCTGACCTACCACCGGGCCGTGGACCAGGCCACAGTGCGGATCGCCTTTGATCGGCCAGAGGTGCGGAACGCCTTCCGACCGCACACGGTCGACGAGTTGTTCAGGGTCTTGGACCATGCCCGGATGAGTTCCGACGTGGGCACCGTCCTGTTAACCGGCAACGGTCCGTCCAGCAGTGACGGCGGTTGGGCCTTTTGCTCGGGCGGCGACCAACGGATCCGCGGAACGGACGGTTACCGCTACGCCGACGGAGACACCGCTGAGTCGGTGGATCCCGCGCGCACTGGTCGCCTCCATATTCTCGAGGTGCAACGACTTATCCGGTTCATGCCCAAGGTTGTCATCGCCGTGGTGCCCGGCTGG
>DPMC01000147.1 GCA_003541675.1 Acidimicrobiaceae bacterium
CTGGGAGGTAGCCGGGCTGGCCACCCTCATGGTTGGGGCGTGGATGACGACGCGCGCCGTCACACCCGCTGCCATGGACTGACCGCCCGCAGGCTGATCAGATACGGGTGTCGGCTCGACGGCGACTGGTGCCGGGGCCGCTGTAGTAGAGGCCATAGCCCGGCTCGTTGGGATAGTCCAGGTCGGGTGGATCGGCGGTTGCCGAGCGCCACCAGTCCAGAAGCCGGTCCTCGCGGGCGTAGTCGAACGGATCCTCCAGGACGGCCTCCTGGGTGCCGCCGGACTCCAACGGATTGTCGGCCAGCCAACGAGCGGAGATCCCGACGGCTTCACGGGCCGAAACGAGGTCCCGGTAGCCCAACACATCTCGGGTGGCCGAGAGATCCAGGATCCGGTGTCCTGGCTCGACCTGCATCATCAGCGGTCGGGCAGGCAGGGCGAGGTGGGTGGGCATCCCGACGACCTCCATGTCATGACCCAGTTCGGCAGAGATGAGGGCGATTCGTTGGGCGGTGGTGAGTGACTCCTCGTCACCCACGTTGAAGCACCGTCCGCCGGCCGCTGGCGTATCCACCGCGCACAGCACCACGTGTGCGGCGTTCTCGCTGTAGGCGCGGGTCTCGGCCATCAGTCCGGCGTCCGGGACGATGATGGCTGACCGTCCGTCCAAGACCCGTCGCACGATGCACCAGTCCAGCGGAGCGATCTGGCGTGGGCCGTACACGAACGGGTAGCGGAGGTGGATGGCGTCCGGCTGGTGCTCGAACAGTCGGTCTTCGGTACGTGCCACCCGGTAACTCTTGCCGTCGTCGTCCTCGCCGGAGCGTGGTGCGTCCTCGCCGGTCGGTACGGGCAGGCCAATCGGATCAAAACGGGTGGGGTCGAAGTAGCCCCGGTAGGCCGGGGTGCCTCCCACCGAGACGAACCGGCCGCATCGACCGGCCAGGACCTCGGCGATGACCCGGAGGCGTCCGTAGCAGGCCACCACCACGTCGAATGTCCGGTCGCCCAAGGCGGCCACCACGCCGTCGGCGGAGAACGGGTCGCCGTGGATGTGTTCGACGTGGGACACCAAGTCGAGTTCGTGGTGTCCGGTATGGAAGATGGTCACGCGGTGGTCACGGGCCTCGAGGCCCTGCACGATGGCCGGCCCCGTCGGTCCGGTACCACCGATGACGAGCGCGGTGGATCGATCGGTCGACGGGGGCATGGCCCCGGATACTACGAGACGTTCCGTCGGCGGGAACTACGGTCGGTCTGGTGAGCGGAGAACATGGATTCCTGACGTCGCGTGGCCGAGTCCACCGGCATCGTGATGTACAGGGCGGGGCGGCGAGGGCAGCGGTGTTCGGCGTGAGCGATGGCCTGGTGTCCAATGTGGCCCTGATCCTGGGCATCGCCGGGGCCAGCACCGATGCGGCGTTCGTGCGGGTGGCCGGCGTGTCGGGCCTGTTGGCCGGAGCAGTCTCGATGGCAGCTGGCGAGTACGTATCGCTTAGGGCACAGGCCGAGTTGGTGGAACGTGAGTTGGAGATCGAACGGATCTCCATTGCCGAGAATCCGGAGGCCGAGACGGCCGAGCTGGCCGCCATCTACATCGAAAGGGGGCTGAATCCCGAGCAGGCCCGGCTGGTGGCCACTGAACTCATGTCCGATCCGGAGGTAGCCCTCGACGTCCACGCTCGCGAGGAACTGGGCGTGGATCCGAACCAGTTGGGAAATCCTCTGACGGCCGCTGTGGCCAGTTTCTGGGCGTTCTCCATTGGAGCGTTCGTCCCATTGGTGCCGTGGCTCGTCGGATCTGGCACCGGGGCGGTCTGGGCGTCGGCCGGTCTGGGTGTGAGTGCCTCCGCGGCGGTGGGCGGGCTGTTGGCCCGGCTGACTGAGCGGTCTGTCGTGCGAACGGTGGTTCGCCAACTGGTGGTGGCCTCCGGGGCCTGCCTGGCCACCTACCTCATTGGTGGTTTGCTCGGAGCGTCGGTGGCCTGAGCTTCGTCCGTCTCCCCCCCCAGTCCGATCGTCCCATTGTCGGGCAGGAAGGGAGGGGTCCCTGCGTCAGGGAGGGTCCAGCAGGGCGCGAAGGGCCTCGACAAGGAGGAGGTGCCCGTTTCCGTTTGGATGGATGCCGTCGTCGTGTAGCGCGGGGTCCAGTCGGCCGTCCGGCCCGGCGAACCGTTCCGTGTGGTCGACGAACTCGACGTCGCGTTCGACGGCTACCCGGGAAAGTGCGGCGTTCAGCGGGGCGACCAGCGGTTGGTAGCGGTCGGTCCGGGGGAGCACCGACTGGACGATTATCCGGGCGTTGGGAGCCGCGGTGGCCGTCCGGTCCAATACGTGGGTCACGTTTCGGACCGTCTGGGCGTGGGGTACACCGATGTTCAGGTCGTTGGTTCCGATCATGAAAACCACGGTGGCTGGTGGGCCGTCGAGGGACTCGTCAAGTCGTTCCAGCAGGTCGTCAGTGGTGTCCCATCCGATGCCTCGGTTGCGGGCTCCGAGGTCGGAGAAGGCGACCTCCCAGTTCCCATCGAAGGTGATGCTGTCACCGAGAAACACCGTCTCGCCGGCCCGGATCGGGTTGGCACGATGGACCGATCGGACTCGACCGCGGAGGTTGGCGGCTCGAGCCCGGCTGACCCGGCGCGAGCCGAGGTGGGCGTCAAAAGCCAGCCACGCCGCGACGACGGCGCCGATGGTCAGGATCCGACGGGCCAGTCGACCGTCGTGAGATGGTGACGCCGGTTGTTCCCTCATCGGTTCCCAAACTGAGGTCGGCGGGACTGTTCGAACGCGCTGATCCCCTCGACGAGATCGGCGCTGTGGAAGCAGGCGTCAGTCAGGGCGACGGCATCGGGTCGACCGGCCAACGCGGCCCGGGCGGCCCGGAGGGTCATCGGGGCGAGTGCGGCAATGGTGGCACAGCGTTCGGCTACGACCTCGTCGAGCCGGTCGACGGTAACCACCTCGTGGATCAGGCCGATGCGTCGGGCCTCGTCGGCATCTAGGCGGCGGGCAGTAAGCAGGAGCTCGGTCGCTGAAGATCGGCCCACCGTCGCCAGGAGGCGTTCGACTGAGTCCAGCGAGTATCCGATGCCTAGGAAGCCGGGTGGCACGGAGAACAGGGCGTCGTCGGCTGCGTAACGCAGGTCGGCCGCCAGGGCCAGACCGACGCCGCCACCCATGCACGCCCCCCGAATGCATGCCACGACGGGGACCCGACAGGCCGCAAGCGCGTCGATGGCCTGGTGTTCCAACTCGTCGTACCCGAGGTGGGCGTCACCCAGCCGGTGATCCCGAAATTCGGCGATGTTCGAGCCGGCGCAGAATGCCTCGCGGCCCTCGCCGCGTATGAGCAGTACCCGGATGTCCGGGCTTTGATCCACCTCGGCTACCAGGTCGGGGATGGTGGCGTACATGGCCCGACCCATGGCGTTGCGTCTGGTCGGGTTGTCCAGCACCAGCGAGGCCACCTTCCCGCCGGAGTCCTGGTTGACCTCGAGGCGGACCGTTCCTGTCGAGGTCACGATGGGTTCCCGGGTCCGGTGGGCTGGTCAGGGAGCGCAGCCTCCACGTAGATGGGATGGGCGGTCGGGACGGCGTCGCGCACCAGCCGTTCCACAGCGTCGACGGCCGCCGCCACGCCGGCGCTGTCCAACGTCGGATCGAAGCTCACCTGGGCGCCGACCAGGATCTCGTCGGGCCCCAGATGTTGGGTGCGGAGGTGGATCAGGCTCACCACACCTGGCGCGGCCCCGATAGCGGCCGTGATGGCGGACCGGTCGTCATCGTCGGCCGATTCGCCGATGAGCAGGCTCTGCATCTCGCGGGCCAGCACCACAGCGATGACGCCCAGCAGTAGGCCGATGGCGATGGTGCCCACCCCGTCCCAGCGGGGTTCACCGGTGATGCTCGAGAGGCCGACGGCCGCCAGGGCGATGACCAGTCCGAGGAGGGCGCCGACGTCTTCGAGCAGCACGACGGGCAGCTCGGGGTTCCGAGACCGGACCACGAAGGTCCACCAGGTTCTGCCACCCTTCAGCGGGGAAGCTTCGACCACCGCGGTTCGCAGCGACCAGGTCTCAAGCACGATGCCGGCCATCAGGATGGCCACTGCCAATGCGGGGGCGCTCATTTCGTGGGGGTGACGGACCTTGTCGATCCCTTCGTGGATGGCGAAGGCCGCACCGACGGTGAACAGGACCAGGGCGACCACGAAGGACCAGAAGTAGCGCTCGCGGCCGTGGCCGAACTGATGGGTCTCGGTGGGGGCCCGACGCGACCGGCGACCGCCGAGCAGCAACAGGGCCTGGTTGGACATGTCGGCCACCGAATGGATGGCCTCGGCCAACATGGCCGATGACCGGGTCAGGGCGAAGCCAACGAACTTGGCCACCGCGATCCCGGCGTTGGCCACCAAGGCGGCGAGCACTGCACGGGTCCCTCCAGATGCCGACATCGGACCTCCTGTTCTTCGTCCTCTCAGCGCCATGCCGTCGGCGGGCCCGAATCGGCCTACCGAAGAGGCCGAGCGTAGTGTCGACCCCCATGACCACTGTCTTCGCCAGCCCCGATGACCTTGCTCCGGCCGTGGGAACCCATCTGGGTCACAGCGACTGGGTGGAGATCGACCAGTCTCGCATCGACCAGTTTGCCGAGTCGACGGGCGACAACCAGTGGATCCACGTCGACCCCGAACGGGCGGCCGCCGGGCCGTTCGGGGCCACCATTGCCCACGGGTATCTAACGCTGGCCATGACCAATCAGTTCCTGCCCGAGATCGTGCGGGTCGAGGGGATCTCCATGGGGATCAACTACGGCGTCGATCGGGTGCGCTTCCCGGCGCCGGTGCTGGTCGGCTCATGGGTTCGAGGAGGAGCCGAGCTGGTACAGGTCGACGAGGTGTCTGGTGGGGTACAGGCCGTTATCCGGATCACCGTCGAGATCGAGGGGTCGGACCGTCCGGCCTGCGTGGTCGACAGCGTGAGCCGCTTCCTTCGCTGACCGTTCCGGAACGGGCACGGCGACCGCTGGGAGCGCCACCGATAGCATTCGGTCCGTGGTTAAACGCAAGCGCCGTCAGGCACCCCTCGCGCCGCGGTCCGAGCCGCCCGTCCGTCCCGGCCTGTTGAGCCCCCGGCGGTCCGTCCCGGCTGCCATCGGTTGTCCGCCGTACGCCGAGACCGGAGATCCGGGACCGTCGTCATCGTC
This sequence comes from Acidimicrobiaceae bacterium, assembly GCA_003541675.1. Classification (GTDB taxonomy): domain Bacteria; phylum Actinomycetota; class Acidimicrobiia; order Acidimicrobiales; family MedAcidi-G1; genus UBA9410. The sequence goes on from DPMC01000147.1 coordinate 5,209, forward strand.
CAACGTTCGGACCCCTGACGAGGTCGAACGCATGCGGCGGGCCGGCAGTGCGGCGGCCGAGATTCTCTTAGAGGTCGGCCCCCATGTGGTTCCGGGGATCACCACCGACCGGATTGACGAGGTCGTCCATCAGGCCACCATCGACCGCGGCGGCTATCCCAGTCCGCTGAACTACCGGGGCTACCCCAAGTCGGTGTGCACCTCGGTCAACGAGGTGATCTGCCATGGCATCCCCGACAGCCGACCTCTGGCCGATGGCGACATCGTCAACGTGGACGTCACGATCTTCTTGGACGGGGTGCACGGCGACACCTCCATCACGTTCGCCGTGGGCGAGGTGTCAGATGCTGACCGTCGCCTGATCGCTGAGACCCGGGTGGCCATGGATGAGGGGATCGCTGCAGCGGGACCTGGCCAGCCGGTGCACGCCATTGGCCGGGCTATCGAACGCCATGCCCGTCGCCACGGCCTCGGAGTGGTCCGTGAGTTCATCGGACACGGAATCGGGACCGAGTTCCACAGTGGACTGCAGATTCCGCACTATCACGACGGTCGGGCCACGACGGTCCTCGTGCCAGGCATGACCTTCACCATCGAGCCGATGCTCACCTTGGGTGATCCGGCATGCGGTATGTGGGATGACGACTGGACGGCCGTGACCCTCGACGGACGACGCACCGCGCAGTTCGAGCACACG
>DPMC01000050.1 GCA_003541675.1 Acidimicrobiaceae bacterium
GCCGAACGAGTCTGGTATCCGCTGTGGGATGCCGGCCTGAAGCTCGGCCACCAGGTAGGCACGGTGGCCCAGTTGCTTGATGTGGGCGCCGAGAATCTAGAGACGGCCACCAGCCTGCTGGCTGCCCGAGTGGTGGCTGCTAGCTCGGCCGACGGAGAGGCTCTGGTCGACGACTTGGCTGAGCGGGCGCTGGCCCAGTGGAAGGGACGGTCGCGCCAGAATCTTGACCAACTCCAGGGGGCGGTCGCGGAGCGTCACGCCCGGTTCGGTGAGGTGGCGTTCCTTCTGGAGCCGGATATCAAGGAGGCCCGCGGCGGTCTGCGAGACGTGCACAGCTTGTTCTGGGTGGAGCAGGCCACGGTGCCCATCCTGCGCGAGGCTGAGTCGGCCGGCCTGGCCGCAGCCTTTGAGATGCTGCTGGAAGTCCGTGTTGAACTCCACCGGCTGACCGGTCAGCGAGCCGACAAGCTCCTGTTGGAACTCCAAGATGACGTAGCTGCTGCGCTGGGCTTGGCCGATGCCGACGTCCTGATGGCGGAGGTCTCGGCAGCGGGCCGGACCATTGCCTGGACGGGGGAGGGTGCTGCCCGTCGTACGTTGCGGGCCTCGCGTCGACGCGGACCGATGAAGGCACTTTCCGGGATCCGACGCCGGGAGGTGGCCCCCGGCCTGGTGCTCGATGACGGCCGCCTCGAGTTGACCGATGATGCCGATCTGGGCGACCCACTGCTCGTCCTGCGGTACGCAGCCAGTGCAGCCCGCCACGACGCCTACCTGCAGCGTGGATCTCTGGAACGCCTTGCCGATCACGCCGAGCCGCTGCCCGTGCCGTGGCCCGCCGAGGCACGGGGCCTGTTTGTCGACCTGTTGGCGGCCGGACCGGCGGCCATTCCGGTTATCGAGGACCTCGACCAGGTGGGGCTCTTCGTACTGCTGGTGCCCGAATGGGAACCCTGCCGTTCACGGCCCCAGCGCAACGCCTACCACCGGTTCACCGTGGACCGTCACCTGATGGAGGCGGCGGCTGAGGCGTCCCGGCTGGTCGGCCAGGTGGAGCGGCCCGACCTGTTGCTGGTCGGCGCCCTGTTCCACGACATCGGTAAGGGTTATCCCGGTGACCACACGGTGGTCGGCGTCGACCTCCTGACGACCATTGCCGCCCGAATGGGCTATGAGGGCGACGACGTCGACTTGCTGGTCGCCATGGTCGAACACCACCTGCTGCTGCCCGACGTGGCCACCCGGCGCGACCTCGACGACAACGGCACTATCCGCCAGGTGGCTGATGCAGTGGGCGGAACCGTGCTGCTGGGCCTCCTCGGGGCCCTCACCGAAGCCGATTCGATCGCTACCGGCCCGTCGGCATGGAGCAACTGGAAGGCCGGCCTAGTCCGTGAGTTGGTGGAACGAACCTCCCACGTATTGGGTGGGGGCGACGTCGGTGATGTGGTCGGGGGTTCCTTTCCGGATGCCGCCCAGCAGGCCCTGCTCGACGACGGGACGTTCGTGGTGCGTGGGGAGGGGCTCGAGCTGACCGTGGTGGCCGCAGACCGCCCGGGCACGTTTGCCAAGGTGGCCGGCGTGCTGGCTCTCAACGGGGCTGATGTCCTTGGTGCGTCGGCTCATTCCGAGCATGGGCGGGCACTCTCGGTGTTCCGTGTTGGATCGGTGCTGGGCGGCGAACCCGACTGGGCGCGGATCGACGAACAGGTCAACCGGGCCCTGGCCGGCCGCCTGGCCGTGGCGGCCCGCCTCGGTGACCGGTCGCGCACCTACCGACCCATCCACCTAACCGCTCGCCCAGCCCGCCCAACTATGACCGTCGACAACGTCTCGTCGGCCACCGCCACCGTGCTGGAGGTGACGTGCCCCGACGGTGTCGGCGTGCTGTATCGGATCACCCGGGCTTTCGCTGAACTGGACCTTGACATCGTCCGGGCCCACGTCCAGACCCTCGGATCGGACGTGATCGACGCCTTCTACGTGCGGGATCAGTTCGGCGCCAAGATCACCGACCCCGAGCACCTCGCAGAGGTGGAACTGTCGGTGCTGCGATGGGTGGCCGTCGATTTCTGATCCCGCCGGGTCCCCGTCGTTAACCACGTCATGTCGTCCGCCTACGGTGCATCCATGAACTCTGATCCCGGTGTACCTCCGCCCCCCGGTCAGGCCGACCTGCTGCGATGGGCCGAGGCGCTCTCGGCGTCGGCCCGCACCGGTATGGGCTTCACCGAGTCGCTTTACGAGAAGGAGCGCTACGAGGAGGTCCTCCACGTAGCCGCCGAGATCCGGTCCCGGTCCGACGCCCTGTCGGGACGCACCGTGGATCCCGACAACCTTGTGGCCGAGTGGTACGACACCGTGGGTTCTGGCGTCAGGGGATACGTCACCCCCAAGACCACCGTCGGTGCGGTGGTCGGTAACGATGCCGGCGAGATGTTGCTGGTCCAGCGGTCCGGGTCGGGCGTGTGGCTGTACCCCACCGGGTGGGCCGATGTCGGCTACTCACCTGCCGAGGTGGTGGTCAAGGAAGTCCTCGAGGAGACGGGCATCGAGTGCGAGGTGGTTCGCCCCATCGCCATCCTCGACGGGCTTCGCCTGGGAATCACCGGCATCCCGCTTTATTCACTGGTCTTTCACTGTCGGATGACGGGCGGCGAACTAGCGGCCCACCCGCTCGAGTGCCTCGACGTGGGCTTCTTCGCGGCTGACTCCATGCCCGAGGGGCACGCCCTTCCAGCCGAGTGGGTGGACGAGGCCTTCGCTGCCATCCGGGGCGAACCGATGGAGGTCCGCTACGACCATCCCCGAGAGCCCATGTGGGAGGGCGATGCGGCTTCAGAGGGAGAGGCCGCTTCTGAGAAAGACGTAACCCTCGAAGCTGATCTGGGTATCGGCTGACCTACCGCACGGGTCGGTCGGGATCTCGGCCGGAGACGACTCAGGTGCCGGGCTGGTTCCGGAGGAAGTCTTCGACCTCGGCCACCAGGCGGTCCGGAGCATCAGCCGTCTCTTCGTCGAAGTCGGCCTCCAACTGCTCCACGTACTCGACGGTCCCGTCGTCCTCGGAGACCAGTTCGGTGACCTGGCGTTCGTAGTCGGCGGCCAGGATTTCCAGATCGGTGCGGGCCACATCGATTTCGAACACCCGGCAGAGGCGCTCCACCAGAGCGAGGGCCGCCTTGGGTGACGGGGCGTTGGATACGTACGAGGGGACGCTGGCCCAGAACGACGCCGTTACGACGCCTCGGTCCCGCAGACCGGCGGCCAGCACGCCCACGATGCCCGTCGGGCCCTCGTAGGTCGATGGCGACAGGTCAAGACGCTCGGCTAGGCGGGCATCCTCAGTCCCGCCGTACACCTGCGTGGGACGGGTGTGGGGAACGTCGGTGAGTAGAGCGCCGAGCGTGCAGACCATTGCCGCATCGAACACCTCGGCGGTATGGGCGATGTGGTCCACGAAGGTCCGCCAACGCAACTGGGGTTCGTGTCCGATGGCGCACACCAGGTCGTGGTCGGCGTCGGGTACCCGGGCCACGTAGATCGAGGTCGACGGCCACACGATCTGGCGAACGTCGTCCTCGTCGAGGCAGACGCTGGGGCGGGCCACCGTGAAGTCGAAGAAGTCCTCGGCGTCGATGGTGGCTACGTGGACCGCTTCGTAGTGGTCCCGGATGTAGCGGGCGGCCGTAGAGCTGGCCTCGCCAGCGTCGTTCCAGCCCTCGAAGGCGGCCAGTAGGACCGGCGACCGCAACTTGATGGGCAGTTTTTCGACGTGCCACGAGAGGTGCGGTGCGAGGTGCGGAGCGGAGTCGATGGGCATCCAGCCGGAGGCTAACCAGACGCGCTCCAAGGCGCGCCGGTGCCGTCACGCTCCGTCCGCCTCTGGCGGGCCGGGACCGGGTTCTAGGCTCGCCGCCCATGGGAACGCAGGATGCTGGATCACCGGACGAGGAATCTTCGAAGGGAGAGGCGACCCCGGTCGAGGTTCGTGAAGTCACAGAGGTGGATGGGGCCCTGCTGGGTGCCATGGCCCGGCTCATTCCACAACTGTCGAGCTCCAATCCGCCGCCGGATGCCATGGCGCTGGAGGTCATCGTGTCGTCCGACGCGTCGATCCTGCTGCTGGCCGTCGACCCGGCGACCACCGGTGAGGCGGCGATCCTGGGGAGCCTGACGCTGGCCCTGTTTCATGTTCCGACTGGCCTGCGGGCCTGGATCGAGGACGTGGTCGTCGACGAAGGGGCTCGCGGCCGCGGTATCGGCGAAGCGCTGAATCGGGCAGCTATCGAGCGGGCCCGCCGCGAGGGCGCCACCACCGTGGACCTGACGTCGCGCCCCTCCCGG
>DPMC01000055.1 GCA_003541675.1 Acidimicrobiaceae bacterium
TGCGGGTGCATGCGGTTGATCCAGCGACGTTCCACGTAGCCAGTCTGTCAGCGGCTCGACCCGTTACCTCCAGGGGTCGGGTTGCCTCGGCGTCCGGGTGCTGCGACTGGTACCGACCGGTCGGCGTTCACGCTGTCGGCGTTAGCCCGCTCGGCACGTAACTGGCCGCAGGCAGCGTCGATCTCGGTGCCGCGGGTTCGGCGGATGGTGGCGTTGCCGCCCCGGGCGTTCACCTCGTCGGCGAACTCGCGAACACGGGAAGGTGGGGATCCGCGTGTCGGCCATCCGGGCGTGGGATTCAGTGGGATGAGGTTCACATGGGCGCCCAGTGGACGGGCGTAGTCGGCCAGTCGGGCAGCGTCCTCCAGCCGGTCGTTGACGTTGTGAATGAGGGCCCACTCGAAGGAGAGGCGCCGACCGGTGGCGGTGACGTGTGCTTGGCAGGCATCGGCCAGTTCGGCCAACGGGTAGCGCCGGTTTAACGGGACCAACTCGTCGCGAAGGCCGTCGTCCGCCGCATGCAACGACACTGCCAGGTTCACCGGCAGCCCCTCGGTGGCCATCCGACGGATGCCGGGCACCACACCGACCGTCGAGATTGTGAGGTGGCGCGCTGACAGCCCGAGGTCCCCGTGGAGGCGTCGGACGGCGGCCCACGTCCGGTCATAGTTGGCCAGCGGTTCACCCATGCCCATGAAGACCACGTTGGAGACCCGGCGGTCGCCGGCCTCGACTTGGGCTCGCACAACCTGTTCCACGATCTCGCCGGTCGAGAGGTGGCGGTCGAAGCCCATCTGGCCGGTCGCGCAGAAGCCGCACGCCATGGCGCATCCGGCCTGAGTGCTGACACACACGGTGGAACGGTCCTTGTAGTGCATGAGCACCGTCTCGATGAGTGATCCGTCGGCCAGACGCCACAGCCACTTGATGGTGTCGCCGCCGTCACCCACCGACCGGGTGGCCTCGGTGAGAGCGGGGGGAAGGAGATCGGCCAGGGGGCCGCGTAGAGCCTTGGGGAGGGTGGAGACGTCCTCGGGGCCGATGAGATCGCGATACAGGCCCTGCCAGAGTTGGTCGACGCGGTAGGCGGGGAGCGCGGTCCCGGCGGTTTCACCTACTTCGGCGACGAGTAGGCCAAGCTCGGCACGGTCGGGGTCGTAGCGGCTAGGGGAGAGCCCTCTCGGGGGGCCGACTGCTGAAGAACCGGTTTCTACGTCGTCGGCTGCCGGGGAATGGTTCACCGGACGATGCGTTGGTAGGCCCGACTGGTGAATTCGCGATCGAAGCCGAGAGCCCCGTACATCTTGCGGGCCGGCTTGTTGTCGGACTCCACGTAGAGGATGGCCTGACGTAGGCCTTGCTTCGTCAGGTAGGCCAGACCGGCCAACGAGAGTTCGCGACCAAGACCCCGACCGTGATGCTCTGGGTCCACGGCAATGGCGTAGATCTCTCCGAGCGCCGGTTTCTCGTCGGTGTGGATCTTGGTCCAGCAGAATCCGATAACTGAATCGTTCCCGTCGGCATCTGCTTCCTCGAGGATCAGGAAGCCCTCGGGGTCATACCAGGGCTCAGCCTGTTTGGCGGCGAGGTCTTCGGGGGTCATCTCGCCCTGTTCGGGGTGCCAGTCAAAGGCCTTGTTGTTGCACTCGATGAATGCCTCGGCGTCCTCGGGGCGAAAGGCCCGCACGATTAGGTCGGTGGGCAGCGCCGGTAGCTGTCTTCGCAGGCGCAGGAGGTCGCGGTAGGGCACGAAGCCGGCTCGAGTGGGGACCTCGTCGCTGCGCTCGTCGACTCGTTCGATCCAGTATTCGAGTCGTCCGCCACCCTCGATCACCACGGCCTGGGTGGCGGCTTCCAGCAGGCGACGCCCACGGTCGTCGTTGGTGCCCCGCTCGTCGGACGGGTCGCCGGGGGCGGCGGGTTCGGAGATGTTCAGTTCGACGAGCCAGCGTTCCGGATCACCGGAGAGGCTGGCGGTATCGGTTCCGTCCGTGACGGTCCACCGGTCCATGGCGCTGAGGCTACCGTCGCCCTTCGTGGGACGACCAAGGTCAATCAAGGGACGGGCCGCCGAGGCACATCGACGGCTGGGTGATGAGTACCCGGGTGCCGAATGTGAGCTCGATCATGAGAATCCGTTCCAGCTTCTGGCCGCCACCATCCTTTCTGCCCAGTGCACCGACAAGAGGGTGAACATGGTGACGCCTGCCTTGTTCGCCGCATACCCAGAGCCGGTTGACCTAGCTGGGGCGGTGCCCCACGAACTGCAGGAGATCGTCCGCTCCACCGGCTTTTACGCCAACAAGGCGAAGAGCCTGTTGGGTATGGCCCAGCGCCTCGTAGAGGTATTCGATTCGGAGGTGCCGTCGTCGATGGCCGACCTGACGTCGTTGCCCGGGGTGGGGCGCAAGACTGCCAACGTGGTCCGCAGCGTGGCCCTCGACCTGCCGGGCCTGCCGGTGGATACTCATGTTGGACGACTCTCGCGGCGGCTGGGATTGACGACGGAGACGGATCCGGTGAAGGTCGAGATGGAGCTGAATCCGATGGTGCCCGCGGCTCAGCGGGGAGAGTTCAGCCTCCGTCTGATTCTGCATGGTCGCCGGGTCTGTCCGAGTCGCAAGCCCCGGTGCGGGGAGTGTGTGCTTCAGGACTTCTGTCCCGCCGCCCATCTCTGACTTCGCCGGAAATAGGCATGATAGGGGTCACTCGAAAATAGGGATCAGAAGCCGTTCGAACCATCCTTGCGGTGGTGTACGTTCATTCCGCCGGGTCCCACCACCCGGCCCAGCGAGGAGAGGGTTCCCGCCACCCGCCTTGCCCGTTCGGCGCCCCTCGGGGCGTCGAACGACATTTTGGGGCCGGTTTCGAATTCCTCAGACTCGTCGAGCCCGGGCCAGTTCCCTTAGGGCGCCACGAAGGTGGCGTTCCACCTCGTGGAGGCCCGACCGGCCCCTGGCCTCTTCATCAGCTGAGGTGACGCTGAAGGCCGCCAGCTCCTCGATCCGTCGAGTGAGAGCTTCGAGCTGGCTGGCCAACGACGAGAGTTCCGCGTCCACCCGGGCTTCGTTCGATTCGGATCCGTCCATACACGCGAGTCTGGCCGACTCCGGTTTGAAACCCCAGCCGAGGCCCCGTGCGGTGGCCGGTAGCGTGACAGCGTGCTTCGACGACTCGATCTCCGAGGGGATCTGCCCAGTTCTCCAGCGGTCCTGCGGGCCGCCCTGCCTCGTCCTGATCTGGGAGGTCCGGGTTCCGAAGATGCCGTCCTGAACGCCGTACGGGCCATTCTGAACGATGTTCAGGCCCGCGGTGACGAGGCCGTACGCGAGTTGACATCCCGGTTTGATGACGCTGAACCGCCGACCATCCAGGTCGACCCGGTCGAGGTAGCCGCCGCCCTGGACCGCATCGACCCTGTTGTTCGCACGGCGTTGGAGGTGGCCGCAGAAGCTATCCGGCGTCATCACGTGGGTCAGGTCCGTTCCGAGCACCGGACCGAGGATGCCGGTCTCGTGGTGCGCTCAGTTAGCCGCCCTGTGGAACGTGCGGGTTGCTATGTCCCTGGAGGACGGGCCGCGTACCCCTCGACCGTTCTCATGACCGCCGTTCCGGCCCGGGCGGCCGGTGTCGACGAGGTCGTGGTGTGCGTACCGCCGGATCCTGATGGCCGCGTCGCAGAGGTGACCCTCGCTGCAGCCGCGGTGGCTGGGGTGGATGCCGTCTACGCGGTGGGTGGCGC
>DPMC01000258.1 GCA_003541675.1 Acidimicrobiaceae bacterium
GTTCGCTTGCCACGATCGCAGCCAGCGTCCGTCGTCACGACGTAGCGTCCGACACAGGAAGTCGGCATTGGACCGTGCGGCATCGAGCCAGTCCTCTTGGCCCACAGCCATGGCCGCCTCTGAGAGCGTGGCCAGCATCAGACCGTTCCATTCGGTGAGGACCTTGTCGTCCAGCCCGGGACGGATCCGCTGCTCCCGGCGGTCCAGCAGTGCCCGGCGGGCTCGTTCGACAGGTTCGGGTCGAATCAGGTCACCCCTGACGGGACGGTGGAGAATGTTCGCCCCCTCAAAGTTTCCATTCCCGGTGACGCCGTACCACTCGATGGCCGACTTGGCCACACCTTGCCCCAGGTTCTCGCAAACCTCTCGTATCTCGTCCTCAGACCAGACGTAGAAGGTCCCTTCGGCGCCCTCTGAATCGGCATCCTCAGCTGAGAAGAACCCACCGTCCGGATGGCGCAGATCAGCCAACACGTAGTCGATGGTCTCGGTGGCTACCTGCAGCCACCGTTGGTGACCCAGAACCCGCCACCCGTGGAGGTAGGTCCGGGCGAGTAGGGCGTTGTCGTACAGCATCTTCTCGAAGTGGGGAACCAGCCACCATGGGTCAACCGAGTAGCGGGCAAAACCGCCGGCCAACTGGTCATACATGCCGCCTGAGGCCATGGCATCCAGCGTGGTGGTGGCCACCTCGACGGCCCGTCGATCCGCCTTCCCGGCGGCATGACGGGCCGACAAGTGTCGAAGCAGGGCTTCGAGGCTCATGGCCTGCGGGAACTTAGGAGCGCCCCCGAACCCTCCCCATTCATCGTCGTGCTGGTCGCTCAGGTGGCCGACAGCGGTGGTCATGACGTCGGGTGGGGGGGGAGCCTCAGCTGCGGGAAGATCGCCGTGACGGGCCATCGAGGCGGTGAGCCGGTCACCTAGACCGTCCAGATCGTCGCGCCGGGTCGTCCATGCCGTAGTCACAGCATCCAGAACTTGGGGGAAGGACGGCATGCCGCCCCGGGGCTGGTCCGGCCAGTAGGTGCCGCCGTGGAACGGGCGGCCGTCAGGATGGCAGAACACCGTCATAGGCCAGCCACCCCGTCCGGTTAGAGCGGTTACGGCATCCATGTAGATCGAATCGATGTCCGGACGTTCCTCGCGGTCAACTTTCACGTTCACGAAGCCGGCGTTCATCGTCGCAGCGATCTCGGCGTTCTCGAAGCACTCGTGGGCCATGACATGGCACCAGTGGCAGGCCGAGTACCCCACGCTCAACAGGATGGGGACGTCACGTTCGACGGCTGCAGCTATGGCCTCCGGACCCCACGGATACCAATCCACCGGATTGTCGGCGTGCTGGCGGAGGTAGGGACTGGGCTGGCTGGCCAGGAGGTTCACCCGGACGACGCTACCGACGGCGTGGGGTGGAGGTCGCCGGCGTCCGGTCCCGGCAGACTGGTCCCATGAACCGGTGGATCCTCGGGGCGCGACCTCGCACCCTGCCTGCGGCGGTAGTGCCCGTGTTGGTTGGAACCGCCGTGGCCGCCGGGTCGGGGATCATCTGGTGGAGAGCTGCTGCCGCACTGGTGGTAGCTCTCGCCCTGCAGGTGGCCACGAACTACGCCAACGACCTGTCCGACGGCGTACGAGGTACCGACGGGCCCCAACGCGTCGGTCCGACTCGGCTGGTCGGTTCCGGTCTCGCCGACGCCGCTGAGGTACGTCTGGCCATGCTGATCGCCTTCGGGGTGGCTGCGGTGGCCGGTCTGGCCCTGGCCGTTGCCGTGACACCGTGGTTGCTGTTAGTCGGTGCAGCATCTATTGCCGCCGGCTGGCTCTACACCGGTGGCCCCCAGCCGTACGGCTACCTCGGATTGGGAGAGGTGTTCGTCTTCGTGTTCTTCGGACTGGTGGCCACCGTGGGCAGCGTCTACGTCCACCAGCAGGAGGTTCCGGTCCTGGTCTGGCCAGCAGCCGTAGCCGTGGGCTTTCTGGCCTGTTCGCTGCTGGTAGTCAACAACCTGCGCGATCGACCGACTGACGCCGAATCCGGGAAGCGGACCCTCGCCGTCCGGATGGGGGACCGGCCGACCCGGATCCTCTATGTGGTGTTGATCGACGGGGCGCTCATCGCGGGTTCGCTGTGCGCCATCTCGAGGCCGTGGGCCGTACTGGTGCTGGGGGCCGGCGTGGTGGCCGGTCCGGCGGTGCGGCGGGTGCTGGCCGATGCCGAAGGGTCCGACCTGATAGACGTGCTGGGTCGTACGGGCCGCACCCAGCTGGTGGCCGGTGCACTCCTGACCTTGGGACTCGTTCTGTCGGTCTGACTAGATCAATCGCTTCCGGCCGGCGACGACCGGACTTGCCGGTCAGGTTCGCGTGGCGGTTAGTAGCTGGGCGATACCGCCACTGCACCGGTCTTTGGCTAACTCGGTAAATCCCGCCGCCTCGATGGTGGCCAGAAGCGTGCCTTCGGGAGGCAGGTAGGCCACGGATCGAGGCAGGTAGCGGTAGGCATCCCGATTGGAAAACACCCCACCCACCAATGGCACGACCCGACCGAAGTACACGCCGTGGCCGATTCGCAGCA
>DPMC01000083.1:0-6023 GCA_003541675.1 Acidimicrobiaceae bacterium
TCGAAGTTTTCTTCGCTCACCGTCGTTCTCCGTTCTGATTGGTGATCGTGAACTGCTTCACCCTAGAGCGGAGCGATCCACAGGGGAATGGATTGTGGCCTACGACACTCTGGGTCGTTTCGCTTGTCGCCATTTACAGACCAGGGGTACTCACCCCATGAACAGGCCGCCGTCCACGGGGAGGACGGCACCGGTCACGTAGCCGGCATTCTCCGACGTCAGAAAGGTCACCGCCGCGGCGATCTCAGAGGCTTCGCCCAGACGACCCAGCGGTACGGCTTCGGCGTAGGCAGCCTGCTGGTCGTCGGGGAGGGCAGCCAGCATCTCGGTCAGAATGGGCCCCGGTGCCACCACGTTGACGGTCACGTTTCGGCTGGCGAACTCCTTGGCCAGGGAGCGTCCCAGACCGACTAGGCCCGCCTTGGACGCCGAGTAGTTGGCCTGACCGGTCTGTCCGACTCGACCGGCGACCGACGAGACCAGGACGATTCGACCCCAACGCCCCTTTATCATCCGTTTGACAGCCCGACGGCAGACCCGGAATGCACCGATCAGATTGGCGTCCAGCACGTCGATGAAGTCGTCGTCGGACATCCGCAGCACGAGGCCGTCCCGGGTGATGCCGGCGTTGGCCACCAGGATCTCGACGGGTCCCAACTGTTCCTCGATAGCGGTAAACGCCGCGTCGACCTGTTCGGTGTCGGTCACGTCACACTGCACGGCGAGGATGCCCGCCTCGGAAACCTCGGCCGGTGCCTCTCCCCGGCAGGTCACGGCTACTCGGTGCCCGGCAGCGACGAACGCCTTGGCGCAGGCAAGGCCGATGCCGCGGTTTCCACCGGTGACCAGTACGACTCGACTGATTGGGTCACTCATGATTGCTCTTGGTTCCTGACTGGGTTTCTTGGGCGGACTTGGCTCGGGCGTTCGCGCGGTGGAAATTACTGAGCGCGAAGCCACGCAATGGGCTTGGATGCGGTGACCCGTTCAGTGTCGACAGCGAGCCAACCCATGAACTCGCCGGCGAACGACGAATAGACCTCGGTCGTACCGATGTGGCCCAGCAGGGCCCCGGCGGCCACCACCTGGCCGGGACCGATGTCGGCCACCGGAGTGAAGATGCCGGTAGTTGGACTCACCACCATGCGGTCGGTGGCGAAGAGGTGTTCGCCCTCAGCGTCCTCACCAGCAGCCTCTGCCATAGCGGGGGTGGCTAGTGCGTCGAGGAGCGAATCGAGGTGGTCCGGGGTGTTAACCGTTAGTCGGGTCGCCTCCTTGATGGTCCGCTTAACCAGTCCGGTCAGGACACTGCCCGGACCCAGTTCGACGAACGTGGTGAAGCCGGCGAGGCTCAGTGTCTCAAGGCTCTGCGCCCACCGGACGGGGCTGCAGAGTTGGGCGTTCATCAGGGCCCGCCACGTTGCCGGGTTCTGGTGGGCGGTGGCATCCACGTTGGCCACCACGATTCCCTCCGGCATTCGGATGTCGGTGCTGTTGATGGCTTCGCTGAGTCGATCCCTGGCCGAAGACATGAACGGGGTATGGAAGGCACCGGACACTTCCAGGGTGGTGACTCGTTTGGCGCCTTGATCCTTGGCCTCCTGGCCGGCTGCGGCCACCGCTTCGGGATCACCGGCAATGACTACCTGTCCGGGGGCGTTGTAGTTGGCGACCCAGACGTCACCGTCGACCGCTGAACACGCTTCTTCCACACTTGAGTCATCGAGTCCCAGCACGGCGGCCATGGTGCCCTCGGGTTCCTGGATCGCCACCTGCATGGCTTCACCTCGTTCGACCACCAGGGGCACTGCGTCTTCGAAGGCCAGGGCGCCCGACGCGGTCAGCGCGCTGTACTCGCCGAGGCTGTGTCCAGCGTGGCCGGCAGCGTCGATGCCGAGCCGCGCCACGGCATCGAGGATCACCATGCTGGTCACGAAGGTGGCCAGCTGGGCGTTGCGGGTCTCGCGGAGTTCGTCGGCGTCGGCAGTGAGTAGCAGGTGGGTCACGTCGCGTCCCGCTGCTTCGGAGGCTTCGTCAACCAGTTCCCAGGATGGGTGGTCAGACCAAGATGCTCCCATGCCGGGTTGCTGGGAGCCCTGGCCGGAGTAGGTGAAGGCGATCATCGGTCTCCTCGAAGGGACGCGGAAGGGTGGCGGTTCCGTCGGTGACGGGGCATTGAACCCGCTGCGTCGGCCCATCGTAGGGGCCCGTCGACGGTTGGGTCACGGGTTACCGCGAGGTGGCGGAGCGGGTCTCCAGTCAGGGGCCCACCGGTAGGCTCAGAAAGTTCGCCCGGGTGGCGGAATTGGCAGACGCGGAGGACTCAAAATCCTCTGGCTGAAAGGTCGTGCGGGTTCAAGTCCCGCCCCGGGCACCAGATGTTTTTCGTACAATGGCCGGTCCCATGGCACGCTCGGTGATTGAACGACGCCTAATCGAGGTTGGCGAGCGCCTTCAGCGGCTCTGGTCCGACCTAGCGGTGGCCGAGGAACAGTTGGCCCACTTGTCGGCTGACGCGACTGATGCCCGGGTTCGGGCCCTGGTTTCGGAAACCGCTCAGTCAGGAAGCGTCCATCGCGACGCCGAGCGCCACGCCCGGGCCATGGAACGCCACCGTGATGACGTGGTGGCCAACATCGCCCGGCTGGAGGCCATCCAGGACGACTTACTGGATCGGATGGGCTCCGACGGCCGAGGAGTCCGAGATGACTGATTCGCGCGGGGCCTCTCCCGCTCCCGGCATGCCACCAGTACGGGTGGTCCTGGCCGAAGACGAGGCCATCATTCGTCTCGACCTCAAGGAGACCCTCATCGACGAGGGGTACGACGTGGTAGGCGACACCGGGCGCGGTGATCATGCCGTCGAGCTGGTGGCCGAACTGGACCCCGACGTGGTGATCCTCGACATCAAGATGCCCGGACTCGACGGGATCGAGGCGGCATCGCGTATCGCCGATTCCCACGACACCGCGGTGGTCATCCTCACCGCGTTCAGCCAGCGGGACCTGATCGACCGGGCCGTCGAGGCCGGTGCGCTGGCCTACTTGGTCAAGCCGTTCCAGCGATCCGAACTGGTGCCGGCAGTCGAGGTGGCCCGTGCCCGCCACCGAGAGATGCGTGCCCTGACCGACCAGGCCCAGACATTGACCGATCGACTCGAGGCCCGCAAGGTGATCGACCGGGCAAAGGGCGTCCTCCTCGATGAGGTCGGCCTATCTGAGAACGAAGCGTTTCGGTTCCTGCAGACCTCGTCAATGTCAGGGCGTCAGACCATGGCCGACGTGGCCCGGGCTGTCATCGACGAGGGCCTCCGACCTTCCTGACGGGCCGGGCCGCCAGTCGGGTTGGTGACCATTGGGGATTAGGGTCGCCGCGGTGCCCGGACTCCTCCTCCTCGACGGAAATTCACTGACTTACCGGGCGTTCTTCGCCATTCCCAGAGACATGGTGACCCGCACCGGGCAGGAGACGAACGCCGTCTTCGGTTTCACCCAGATGCTCCTGTCCCTGCTACGCGATCACGAGCCCGAAGGGGTGGCCGTGGCCTTCGATCGGCCGGGGGAGACCTTTCGCCACGAGCGCCTACCGTCGTATAAGGCGAACCGTGAGAAGCAGGAGGATTCCCTCTACCAGCAGCTCGATCTGGTTCGCGAGCTGGTCGACTCCCTGGGATTGCGGGTGGTGGATGCCGAGGGGTTCGAGGCCGACGATGTCTTGGCGACCCTCGCCACCGTGGCCCGCGATGCCGGTCGGGACGTGACCATCGTGACCGGGGACCGGGACAGTTACCAGTTGGTGGAGGATCCACATGTCCGGGTGCTCTACAACAAGCGGGGGGTGTCGGACTACGCCCTGTACGACGAGGCGGGCATCTTCGAACGCACCGGCGTCCGACCCGCGGACTATGTGGCCTACGCCGCTTTGCGGGGCGACTCCTCTGACAACCTGCCTGGAGTTCCCGGGGTTGGGGAGAAGACGGCCGCCAAGCTGATCAACTCCTATGGGGGGCTCGACGGGATCTTCGCCGCAGCCGACGATCAGACCCCCAAGCTCCGGGAGAACCTGAACGCCAGCGAAGACCTTGCCCGTCTGAACGAGGAGATGATGCTGCTAGTGCGCGATGTGCCGCTCGGGTTGACCGCCGACGACCTAGACCAGGGCCCCGTCGACGTGGAGAGGGCCGGTGGGCTACTCGACGTGTTGGAGCTGAGCCGGGCCCGCGAACGTTTGGCTGCCCTGCTGGGTGTCGACTTCGGTGGCGATGGGGCGGATTCACGGGAGAGCCGAGACGGATCTACGGGGGCCTCGGGAGAGTTGGAGGTTTCCGTCAGCGTCGTCACAGATGCGGCAGGCATCGAGGCCATCAGAGTGGCAGCTGCGTCCACCGGCCCGATTGGCCTGGCAGCGGTGGCCGAGCCGCCATCAGGTCCCGCCGGCCCTGATCTTGGCCCGGGCCTCGCAGTTTCCGATGGTGAGGAGGCTTGGTGGATTCCCGCCGCCCTGGTGGCTGATCCAGCGGTCACCGGTGCGTTGGCGGGGCTTCTGGGTACTGACGGCCCGGGTGTAGCGGCCCATGACGTCAAGCCGATGTTGCGGGCCTTGCAGCGGCAGGGCATCGGAGAGGTCCACCTAGTGCTGGACACAGCGCTTGCCGGGTACCTGCTGGACCCGGCTGACGCCACCTACGACCTCGGGGTGCTTCTGGAGCGTCATGCCAGACGGATGCTTCCGGTGACCGGAGCGCCCGATGGGCAGTTGGACCTCAGTGGCGAGGCAGCCGATCCGTCGGTGGAGGCCGGACACCGGGCGGCCGCGGTCTGGACCCTTCGGGACCCGCTGATCTCGGCCATGGAGGCCCAAGGGCTCCTTTCCCTGAACGCTGACATCGAAGTTCCCCTCGTCGCCGTGTTGGCTCGCATGGAGGAGTTAGGCATCGGCGTGGACGTCGCCGAGTTGACCCGCCTCCGTGACGAGCTGACCGCCAGTTGCGAACGCCTGCGAGGCCTTGTCCACGAGGCGGCCGGGGAGGAGTTCAACGTCAACTCCACCAAGCAGCTCAGGGAGATCCTTTTCGAGAAGCTGGGTCTCACTCCCGGCAAGAAGACCAAGACCGGGTTCTCCACGGACGCGGCCACCCTGGAGCGCCTCAGGGATGATCATCCTGTGGTTGCTCACCTGCTCGCCTACCGCGAGGTCGAGAAACTCCGGTCCACGTACGGCGAAGGCCTGTTGGCTGAGGCTGGTCCGGGCGACCGAATCCGCGCCACGTTCAACCAGACGGTCGCCCGAACGGGTCGACTCAGCTCGGATGCACCGAACCTCCACAACATCCCGGTCCGCACCGAGTCCGGGCGGGCCTTTCGCAGGGCCTTCGTACCGATCGACGGCTGTACGTTGCTGGTAGCCGACTACAACCAGATCGAGTTACGGGTCATCGCCCACCTGGCCGACGACCCGGGTTTGATCGCAGCGTTTGAGGCTGGTGACGACATCCACACCGCGGTGGCCGCCCGGACGTGGGGAATCGACCCGACCGACGTGACCTCCGAGGTGCGGAACCGGGCCAAAATGGTGGCCTACGGACTGGCTTACGGCATGGAGGCCTACGGGCTGTCCCAACGGCTGGGCTCATCGGTTGACGAGGCCAACGAGATCCTCGAGTCGTACTTCGCCGCCTTTCCGTCGGTCCGCGACTACATGGAGCGGACGGTCGACGAGGCCCGCCAGAAGGGCTACACGGAGACCCTGTTCGGGCGCCGTCGACGGATACCGGAGCTCTCGTCGCCCAACTTCAACGTGCGTCAGGCCGGCGAACGCCAGGCCATGAACGCGGGCATCCAGGGTCTGGCTGCCGACATCTTCAAGGTGGCCCTCATCCGGATCGACGACCGGCTCCAAGCTGACGGGTCGGCATCCCGTCTAGTGCTCCAGGTCCACGACGAGGTGATCCTTGAAGTGCCGATCGATGAGGTTGTCGACGTGGAGGCCATGGTCCGTTCCGAGATGACCGGGGCCTACGACCT
>DPMC01000083.1:6428-7431 GCA_003541675.1 Acidimicrobiaceae bacterium
TAGATGGATCACTGGTTCGAGGGTGTCGCTGACTACCTGGGAGATGCCTACCGTCGCTACTCATTCACCTACGGGACCGTCCAGGAGGTCGACGTCCTTATCGACGTGTTGGGTCTCGGTGAAGGATCCCGCCTACTGGACGTCGGTTGCGGCCCGGGACGCCACAGCCATGAACTGGCCCGACGTGGCATTGAGGTAGTGGGCATCGACGTGTCGGAGACCTTCGTGGACCTGGCCCGTCGAGACGCCCCAGAAGGAGCCACGTTCATCCATGGCGATGCTCGGACCATGACTTTCGACAGCGAGTTCAACGCGGCTATCTCGCTCTGCCAGGGAGCGTTCGGCCTGGCTGGAGGGCCGGGAGCCGATACGGCCGTGCTGGACCCCGACGGAGCGATCCTGGACCGCATCGTGGCCGCCGTCCGGCCGGGAGGGGGCGTGGCCCTGAGCGCCTTTTCGGCCTACTTCCAGATTCGCTTTCTGGCTGAGGCCGACCACTTCGACGCCGATACCGGCGTCAACCGGGAGCACACGGCGCTCAGGAACGGCGATGGCGTCGAGAAGCCAGCTGAACTCTGGACCACCTGTTTCACTCCGCGGGAACTCCGCCTGCTGGCCGACCGCGCCGGACTGGTGGTCGACGAGGTCCGTTCAGTGACTCCCGGCGACTACGCCCCTCGTCCACCGGATCTAGAACATCCCGAGTTCCTGCTGATTGGACGACGAGCCGACTGACGGACCTGCCCTAAATTTGGTTGAGTTCCGTCCGATGGGGTCGCGATGGGGGTCCGGTAGGATCTCCGGGTCCGTTTCGCGTGTGCACATGCCGTGTTTATGCGTCCGGAATGACCTGTCCACCTACTCCCATCCGACGAGAAGAACACGTGTCCGAACTGACTCTTATTCCCTCCGCCCTCGACTCCCCGCCCATGGGAAGTTTCGACGAGAGCGGGGAGTACATCCCCCGTCCCATCACCGAGGATGATCTCGGTTCCCTGACGCT
>DPMC01000201.1 GCA_003541675.1 Acidimicrobiaceae bacterium
ACATGGTCGAGGGCCGGACACGGGTACAAGCCGTGGACCTCCTGGCGCGATCGTTCGCCCAGTTTCAGATGGACCGCCAAATGGCCACGAGGTTGCGTCGAAACTCGGAGAAGTACAACGAGGCAGCGCTGATCCGTAGGCGTCTGGACAACGAGGCACGGCCACCGGTTGCGCAGGCAGGGGGCAAGCTTGTCTCGGCTGCTGTACTCCGCCCCGGCGACATCGTCGTGCCCGACGATGGATTGGCCCATGTGGTCCTGTCGGTGGCCAACCGGGGTGGTGGGCGTATCCGGGTACGTACCCTCAGCCAGGAGGGTCGGGCGAGCGTGTTGTCGGACGGCTCCATCGATGGCGACGATCTAGTCGGTGATCCGGAACTGGTTGGCCAGATGGAGATCCCTGCACCTTTCGTGCCCGACGATCGTGAGTTCCGTCGCGAAGTGGCGCGTCGGCTATCCGACTTCGCCGTGGACCCGTCACATAGGACAGCCAGGGCTGTGGCGACGAATGGGGCCCCGGGTCTGGCCGGCGATCGGAAACGACTGCTCAGGCTTGAACGGGACCTCGCTCGCGAGGCTGATCGACCGGCCGACGTTGAGAGCGACCTAACTGCACGGTTCGATGCCGCCTTCGACGTCCTGTCGGCACGGAAAATGGTTGATGGATGGTCGTTGACTAAGCGCGGCCAGCCACTCACCCAGATCCACAATGAGGCCGACCTGCTAGTGGCCGAGGTCCTGGACGCAGGAATCCTTCGGGGCCTTAGCCCCTCGATGACCGCGGCGGTCGTCTCCTGTCTCACCTACCGAAAGCGTGGACCGGGTGCCCCTTCGACGGTTCGGCTTGCCGCTCCTTTTCCCGACTGCTTCGACCGACTCACCGAATTGGCCGGGGTGGTGGCCGCCGCCGAGATAGCGGCCGGACTGAAGCCGGCGGATCTACCGGACCCGGGATTCGCCCACTGCGTTCACGCGTGGTCGGGTGGAGCGGAACTGGGTGATGTGCTTGACGATGATCTCCCAGCTGGCGAGTTCGTGCGAAACGTACGTCTAGTGGCTGATCTCCTCCGACAGGTCGCGGCGACCGCAGGATCCGAGGTGGCCGCAGCGGCACTCGAGGCCCAGGAGGGCATCGACCGTGGGGTGATCGCCATGTCCTCGGGCAGGGTGGACTCCGAGGGAAGTTCGGAACCGCCCATCTGATGGGAGTGGTACGTGGCGAGGACTGGGGAGTGGTCGGCCCGGTCCCCGGCGACGCCCTCACGGCCTCATCCGATGGTGAGCTCGCTGACCTACTGCCTGGCATCCTCCGAGAGGGGCCCAACGTAGGAACGCTGCCCGGCCCGGTTGTGGCCTTGACGGACGGTGACCTCTGCCGGACTCTGGGGGGGCGGGGCCGGGCACGACCGGGCGGCGAAGCGACCCTGGTGGACGTTGATGTGGGCGAGGCACTCCTCGATGGACGCCTGCACCGTTTCGTAGCCCATCTGGTTGTCCGCCCAAATCGTCATCCGGGTCGCTGGTGGGTGGCCGCCAACGCCGCCCATCGTGGCGGCTGGAATGTGGCACCCCGGGCCCACCCCGGCGACGGGCTACTCGACGTCCTTGACGCCTCGGTACCGCTTGGTCAGGTCCCGGCGGCCTGGCGCCGCTTGAGCCGGGGCGTGCACGTGCCCCACCCAGCGATCCGGCAGGAACGGACTGCGGCGATCCAGGCCACTTTCGATCGACCGGCGGTCGTTGAGGTCGATGGCCGGCCCGTCGGGCGGGTAAGCGTCCTATCGATCCGGGTACGGTCCGGGGTCCTTCGCCTGGCAATCTGAGGCACCCCCGCCAGCCAATCCTCCGATCGGAAACGGTGATCGGACTGGTGGCTACGCTCAACAGATGGACACTCCCAACCACCATCCCCTCCCAGACGATCTCGTGGCTGAAGCCCGTACCCGGGTCTGTGACCGGGTCGACGAACTGGCCGAAAGGCTGGTGGCCACCTCTCATGCCATTCATGCTGAACCGGAGCTGAACTTCGAGGAGCACGTCGCCCACGAACTGTTGACGAATGTGCTGGCGGAAGAAGGGCTGTCGGTAGTCCGTGGTGCCTATGGCTTGGAGACGGCGTTTGAGGCGGATGCAGGCACCGAGGGCCCGTTACTCGCGGTGCTCTGCGAGTACGACGCCCTGCCGGGGATCGGACATGCATGTGGCCACAACGTGATTGCTACGGCCGGTCTGGGCGCCGGTCTGGCTGCCGCGACGGTGGCCGCTGAACTCGGCGGTCGGGTCCGGATCCTAGGGACACCCGCCGAAGAGGGAGGCGGCGGCAAGGTCATCATGGCTGGCCGGGGGGCATTTGACGGTGTGGACGCGGCGATGATGGTCCACCCGGCGGACGCCGACCTTGAGAACATCACCAGCCTGGCGATCCAGCAGGCCCGGGTCGTCTACGAGGGTCGGGCCGCTCATGCCGCGGCGGCGCCGGAGAAGGGCTTGAATGCACTGGATGCAATGGTGTTGGGGTACGGCAACGTGGCGGCCCTCCGTCAGCACATCGCACCGGATGAGCGTCTCCACGGGATCTTCATCGAGTCGGGTGACAAGGCGAATATCGTGCCTCGCCGGACCGTGGCCTCCTGGTACGCCCGCTCACCGTCTCTGGCAGGACTAGAGGCGCTCAAGGTCCGGTTGGTGGCCTGCCTGGAAGCCGGTGCAACTGCCGCAGGATGCGGCATCCAGGTCGAATGGATCGATGGGGGATACAACGAGGTGGTCGATAACCGGGCCCTACTCGATCGCTATATAGCCAACGCTGCGGCCTTCGGACGCGTCGTCGAGCCAACTATCAGCCACCAGGTTGTAGGCAGCACCGACATGGGCAACGTGAGTTACCTGGTGCCGGGAATCCATCCGATGATCAAGGTCGCGCCATTCGGGACGGCCATCCACACCGAGGACTTTGCTCGCTACGCGGCAGAGGCCGAGGCTGATCAGGCCATCGTGGACGGCGCCAAGGTCATGGCGTTGACGATGGTCGACTGCTGGACTGACCCCTCGGTGCTCGACGCTGCACGGGCGGAGTTCGCCGCCGTCCACGCCTGAGCTGGGGCTGTCGGGGCGTCCGCGCCGCGGGGCCTGTCGCGGCATAGGTTCGGCGCTCGTGACCACGTATGCCTCCGAGGAATTCAGCGCCGACGAGGCCGACGTCCTCCGGCGCTACTTCACGAACCTGGACCAGCCAGTCTTCGCTCTGGTCAATCTGCCCGAAGTGGTCAAGGGGGCATTGTTCGCCCGCTATTCAAGGTCCGACAAGAGCCTCCGACGACTCTTCCTCGAGGAGTTCGTCGGCGAACTCGACGTGTCTGGCGACGAGAGTATTGATGCCACCGTGGGCCTACGTCGTGCCGAAGAGCTCTACGACAAGGTCTTCTTCGAGTATGGCGACGACAGCGTGGCCCAACTCGGGGGCGTGCACCTGGCCTGTGAGCAGGCCTCCAATCTGCTGACCAAGATCCTGGAATGGGGACGCCTGATGGCGTACCTCGAGCAGTCCACTCGCTACATCGCCTACGACTCCCGTCTGGGCGGGCGGTACCGCTATCACCGGGATCCCCAAATCCTGGCCTCGGCGTTGGGGGCCCGCTACATCTCCGACATGGATCGGCTTTTCGACGTCTACGCCGACCTCGTCCGGGAGATGAACGAGCATTTCCGTGGCCGTATCGCCAAGGCGCCATCGGACTCTGACTTCATCTACCGGCAGGCGGTAGCCGCTAAGGCCTTCGACGCCGTCCGCGGCGTGCTTCCGTCCGCCTCGCTGTCCAACGTGGGCATCTACGGGACGGGGCAGGCCTACGAGTCGTTGCTGGTCAGGATGCGGGCCCATCCCTTGCCTGAGGCTCGCGACTATTCAGCGTTGATGCTGACCGAACTCCGGAAGGTCATCCCATCGTTCCTGAAACGGGTCGACCTGCCCGACCGGGGCGACGAGATCGGCGCCTATTCCGCGGACATACGGGAACGCCTGGAGGACCTGGCGGAGGGCTACTTCCCGGCGGAGGAGCCGGCAGCCGGTTCGCCCACCGTCGACCTCACCGACTTCGATCCCGATGCTGAGGTCAAGTTGGTGGCTTCGGCGTTGTACCCGGCCACCAACCGCTCCGACCGTGAAGTTGAGGCCCGGGTTCGTTCGATGACCGTCGATCAGCGCTTATCTGTCCTGCGGGCCATGGTTGGTGACCGGGCTCATCGACGTCACCGCCCGGGACGTGCGTTGGAGCGGCCTTCCTACCGCTTCGATGTGCTGTCGGACTACGGCGCCTTCCGCGACATGCAGCGCCACCGGATGATGACCATCGACTGGCAACGGCTCAGCCCGGACCATGGCTACGTACGACCACCCGAAGTGGACGAAGCTGGCGTTGGTGGCCGCTTCGATGCCGCCATGGAACGGTCGCGTGATCTCCACGATGCGCTTCTCGAGCCTTTCCCTGAGCAGGCTCCGTATGCCGTGTCGCTCGCCTACCGGGTGCGGTACATGATGCACATGAACGCGCGAGAGGCCATGCACGTCCTGGAGTTGCGATCTACCCCGCAGGGGCACCCGTCGTACCGCGAGGTGGCTCAGCAGATGCACCGCCTTATCGGCGATGTGGCGGGCCATCATGCCATCGCTGAGATGATGGCCTTCGTCGATCATTCGTCAGAACCCGAACTGGAACGCTTGGACGCTGAGCGTCGGGCCGAGGAGAAGCGGGCGTCGAGAGATTCGCAAACCAGTTGACGACCCGGACCAGAGATTCGCTACCCCTGGTGTTGGCGACGCTCCAGACCGGCCCGATGCTCCGAGGTGGATCGCACGGGCCGAGAACCTGTCTATGCTCCCGCCGCTAGCCCATAAGAAACCTTTTCGAGGCCCTGATGAGTGATACCGAAACCGACGAACCCTCCAGCGAGGATTTAGGCGACCCGTCCGAAGACGGCGTTGAGTTGGATGTCGACGACCTCGACGGCCTCAACGACGAGGTGGACGGTGATGACCCTGGTGATGATGACTCGGCTGGTGCCGATGAATCTGATGAGTCCGACGACGAAGATGAGGACGAAGAGGGCGCCCGTCCTGTCGGTGATGCCGCTTCCGACGAGGAGGAAGAGGACGACGACGAAGTCGAGGACGATCTGGATGCCATCCTTCGCGATCGGATCGCCGCCGCCGCTGACGACGACGACGAGGAGGACGAGGATGAGGCTTCGGTCAAGGCGCCGGCGCCCAACGTCTCTCCCGGAGACCTTGTCGAACGTCAGGATGACGAACTCCACTGTCCTCACTGCTTCCTGTTGGTCCAGGCCTCTGCGGTTGCCTCATCGGGGGAGTGCGGGCATTGTGGAGGACCGATTTCCTGAATATCGCGCTCTGGTGGGGGCCTACATGGGGAAGAGTCGTCTGATGGAGGA
>DPMC01000290.1:0-4051 GCA_003541675.1 Acidimicrobiaceae bacterium
CGGCTCGTTCGCAGGCTCCGAGTACCGGGCAGTCGGTATGACCAATCACGCTGCTGATGATCCCACTGATGGCATCGCGGGCACTGCCGGCGTTGCCGATCAGTGGCCCTGCGGTCGTCACGAAGTCGGGGAGGGCTAGCACCCCGTTGCGTCGACAGTGGGCGATGGCTCTTGTGGTGAGCGGCAGCGGTCCCGTGGGTACTACGGCTCGGACCCTCAGGCGGTCGGCGGCCCCGTGGTCAATGGCTCCCACTTTGAATCCCACGAAGAGCAAATCGGCCTCGGTGGTCAGTGGCTGGTCGGCCTCGACGACGGTCAGCCCCCGGTTGGCCAATTCGGCTACCAGTTCTGGGCTGGGCGATCCGTCGATTACAGCGGTGCCGGCATCTGGGCAGGCAGTGAGGCCTGCGGCCACCACCCCGGCGGCCAGCAGGGCCGCGTCGTTGGCCTGTTCGATGGCGCCTAGTGAACCCGCTTCGACCCCCTTAGCGGCGGTCAGGCGATAGTCGGCATCCCAGCCGGCTACCTCGTCGGTAAAGGCGGCCACGGCGATGTCACGGTCGTTGGGCGTGGCGTTGATGCCGGCCGAGATACCGGTCTCTCGGCGTTCCAGGACGGCTAAGGCGTAGGTGGTGGTCCGGGCCAGGTCCTTTGCCCCACCCTGGAGGATCTTTGGGGCACAACGCGCCACGCCATGGCCCGGGGCATCAGCCAAGTCGACGGCTACGAAGGCGTCGGTGGAGGCGAGTTTTCGGATGAACACGGGTCAGGCATCGGTAGCCGGGTCAGGGGACTCTGGATCGAGGCTGGACACCACCTGCTCGACGCGGAAGCGAGCATCGTCGAGACGGGACCGGCAGTGTCGTATCAGCAGGTCGGCTCGCTGGACCCGTTCGGCTAGCAGGTCCACGTCGGCCGTGTTGGACTCCAACGTGGCCAGGATCGACTGCAACTCGTCAAGCGCGTCGGCATAGCCCGGCAACTCAACGCCATCGTCACCGGGACTGGTGGCAGTGTCGTCGCTCACGGCGCGCTCTGGTCTCCGTCGGTCACGGAGTCGACGGTACTCGTCACCTCGCCACCCTCCAGAGTCGTGACCAGTGGGTCACCGACCGACACATCGTCGATCGACCGGACGAGGGTGCCGTCGCTGCGACGGGTGATCGACCATCCACGGGTCAGAATCCGGGCTGGGTCCAGTCCGTGGACGCGGGCGGCCACCGCGTCGAGTCGTTCGGCCTGGTGGTCCAGGCTGGTCAGCGGTCCGCGGTGGATTCGAGATACCAGGTCGGCCAGGCGGTCGTCGTGGCGGTTCAGCACCGCGGTGGCTACTGCCGAGGTCTGGCGAACCATGCCGTCGAGGCGGTCGTCCGCCCGGTCGACGACGTTACGGGCCCGGTCGCCGATGGTGGCCCGCAGTCCGTCAACGGCATCGACAAATGCCCGGACTTGTTCAACGAGTGCCGCGGCGCACGCCGTGGGCGTCTTCATGGCCGTGTGGGCGACCTCATCGGCTACGGCTCTGTCCACCTCATGGCCGATGCCGGTCATCACGGGTGTGTCCAGCCCGGCAATGGTCCGAGCCAGAACCTCGGCATCGAAGACGATCAGGTCGGCGGCCGATCCGCCACCACGGACCAGCGCAATAACGTCGGGCCGATGTGTGGCTAGCACCGCCAGAGCTTCGGCTAGGTCCATCGCCGCTCCGTCGCCTTGGACCCGGGCATCTCGTTCGAGGACTTCGAAGGGCAGTCCGCTACGGGCTAGTTCATCGGTGAAGTCGGCGTGGGCAGCCGAACCCAGGCTGGTCACGAGCCCGATCCTCAGTGGTGGTATTGGCACGGGGTTGGCCCTGTTGGCTCTGAGTAGTCCTTCGTCGGTGAGGGCCCGCAAGAGTTGGTCTCTTTCAGCGGCCAGGCGACCGAGGGTAAACGTGGGGTCGACCCCGTCCATCTTGAGCTGGAGTCGCCCGTTGGGTGGGTAGAAGTCGATCCGGGCTCGGATGCGCAACTGCAGGTCGTCGGCTAGGGCCAGCCCACCTGCCGCGGCCAAAGTTCGGTCCACTCCGACGCGGGGTCCCTTAAAGAGCGCCACGCTGAGCTTGGCGGCCACGGCCCGCCCGGGCACCTCGGATGGCTCGACCAGGTCGAAGTAGGCGTGGCCGCTGCGGGCGTCGTGGAAGTTTGATACCTGCCCCTCGATCCACAGGTGCTCGGGAAACAGAGTGGCCAGCCCATCCTGGAGGAGGTGGGCCAGGTCCTGAACGGACACCACGTTGAGTTCGTCCAGTGCCTCGACCACGGGGCGAACCTAGTTCGACCTGTTCCGACCTGAGCAGGCCCGTCGTCAAATGGTGGGCTGCGTCGGGCTTTCGTTGTGCCCGGGTCTGGTTGTTCTGGAGGTTGATCCGGAGTTAGGGCTTCCCGGCTGTGGCCTATGGCCCTACTGGGGTTACCGTTTGGTAGGCGAACTGAAGCCATCTGGTATCAGATGGTTCAAGTATTGATTAACTTCCGTGGGGGCCCCTGTGGTCCGCCGGCCGGTACAGGGGGTGAGGGTGGACATGGCTACGACACTTGATGCTGTTCCGTCGTCCGCTGCGGCCTACCAGGTTTCGACGCTGCCTACCCAAATGCTCGGGCACGCCGTGACCATGCCCGATCAGGTGGTGATGCGCGAGAAGGATTTCGGCGTCTGGCGAGAGTTCACGGCGGCCGAGGTGTGGGACCTCGTTCTGGACGCTGCCCATGGTCTATTGGCCCTCGGGATCGAGGTGGGCGACCGGGTGTCGATCCAGTCGGAGAATCGGCCGGAGTGGATGATCCTGGACTTCGCCACCATCGCCGTGCGGGGCATCACCGTGGGCTTCTATCCGACCAATCCCACCGCCGAGGTGGAGTACCTGCTTACCGACTGCGGGTCGGTGGTTCACCTGGCTGAGGATCAGGAGCAGGTCGATCGGGTGCTGGGGATTGACCAGGCGGCTATCTCGAGCGTGCGGAAGGTCCTCTACTGCGAGCCTCGGGGGGTCCGGGGCTATGACGACGAGCGCTTGATGGGTTGGGATGAGTTTCTGGCCATAGGTCGCGACCACCGGGCGGCGGAAGCTGGCGCGGTCGAGGCGCTCATGTCGGAGGCTCGCTGGGACGACGGGATGACGCTCGTTTACACGTCGGGTACGACCGGTCCCCCAAAGGGGGCAATGCTGACCCATCGCAACGTGGCCTACTCGATGTCGTTGTTTCGCCACCCTGCGCTCCGGAAGGGGTTCATGCCCAGCCCGGAGGATGAGATCCTGTGCTATCTCCCGCTGTGCCACGTGGCCGAGCGAATCTTTTCGACTTTCCATGTGGCCGAGATGGGTCTGACTGTCAACTTTGCAGAGTCCATCGACACTGTGCAGGCCAACTTGCGCGAGGTCCAACCCACACTTTTCTTTGCGGTACCACGGATCTGGGAAAAACTCCACGCAGGAGTGATGATCAAGGCCAACGACTCCTCACCCTTCAAGAAGGTATGGCTAGGGCTGGGGATGCGACTGGCTGCGGTCGTCGGACGGGAGAAGGTGGCCAACGGCGGACTCCATACGATCAAGAGTCGAATACTGACGGCAATCGGTCGGCCTCTGGTGTTTCGTGCATTGTTGGAGCGCATTGGTCTTCGTCGTTGCATTTGGGCCGGCACTGGGGCCGCACCTATCGCCCCGGAAATCTTGGAGTTCTTCACCGGGATCGGGGTACCGGTCTACGAGTTGTACGGCATGACCGAGAACTCGGCTATCGCCACCGTCAACGTTCCGGGACGGATGAAGCTCGGGACGGTTGGCGAGCCGTTCGGCGGTCTTGAGCTGCCCGATTCGCACTTCCGCATCGATGATGAGACCGGCGAGATCCAGGTGAAACACCCGGGGGTGTTCGCTGGCTATTGGAACAAGCCTGAACAGACAGTTGAAACTCTCACCGAAGACGGATGGCTGAAGACAGGTGATGTCGGTGAATGGGTGGATGGCACCCATGTTCGGATTGTCGACCGCATCAAGCACATCATCATC
>DPMC01000290.1:4354-6986 GCA_003541675.1 Acidimicrobiaceae bacterium
CGCATCAAGCACATCATCATCACCTCGGGCGGTAAGAACATTTCACCTTCAGAAATCGAGAACAGCCTCAAGACATCGCCCTACGTCAAGGAGGCCATGGTCATTGGCGACCGCCGCAAGTTCCTTACGGCTCTGGTCGGCATCGAGTTGGACACCGTCGGGGACTGGGCCCTGCGCCAGGGCATTCCTTACACCACTTATCGGGATCTGGGTGAAAAACCCGAGGTACTGGAACTCATCCAGGGCGTCGTGAATGAGACCAACAAGAAATTTGCCTCAGTCGAGACCATCAAGAAATTCCGGATGATTCCCAAGGAACTCGACCACGAGGATGGGGAACTCACTGCCACTCAGAAGATCAAGCGGAATTCCATGGAGGACATGTTCAGCGAACTCATCGAGGAGATGTACTAGTGAACGTCCTCCCGGTGGTGTTGGCGACCAACGCCCTGGACACCTTTGTTCATACGTTCATCAAAGCCTTGGCTTTGGGATCGCTCTATTCGCTCCTGGCGCTTGGCTTCGTCTTGATCTACAAGGCCACCCAGACCGTCAACTTCGCTCAAGGTGCCTTGGCTCTGGCTGGGACCTGGTTCCTGTCGATCATCTTCATGGACTGGGAAGTGCCCGGTCGCTGGATTGGAGGGCCTGGATGGTTCCACTGGTTCATTGCGCTGATCCTGGCGGCGGCCGCCACAGGGGTGGTCGGGCTCGTCATTGAGCGTTTGACCATCCGGCCGATGATCGGTGAGCCCATCTTCTCAATGGCAGTGATAACTCTCGGCCTGGAAGTAGTTATTAGGGTTGTCGCCTTCGACGCGGTTAACACCACCCCACGGGTTCTCGGGATCCCATGGGGTACAGAAACATTCAAGATCGGTGGGGCCATGATTGCTTGGTCCTACATAGCGGCTATCGCCATGGCCGCCGTTGCCTTCCTAGGCACGTGGCGGTTCTTCAAGACCCGGACCGGTGTCGCCATGAGGGCGACAGCCTTTGATCAGGAAGCTGCACTAGCCCAGGGCATAAACGTGGGCCGGATTTTCGCTATTGCATGGGCGGCTGGTGCTGTTCTGGCTGCACTATCTGGGATTTTCGCCTCCATGCCACCATGGGGACCAGCAGGCATGGCTAGCCGGGATGGCGCATTCTTCGCATTTCGCGCTCTACCGGCCGTGATTCTTGGTGGCTTGGACTCCGCTATCGGAGCGCTTGCTGGCGGCCTCATCATTGGCTTTGCCGAAGTCTTTGCTGGCCAGTACCTCGCTTCTTACACGGGCGTACTAGGGACCGGATATCAGCAGGTCGTGCCGTACATCGTCATGCTCATTGGCCTCTTGGTCAGGCCCTACGGGCTGTTCGGCACAGAGGAGGTTCGGCGCGTATGAGGGGTCGCCCGAACCTGTACACCTCCTATGAGAGTGAGTCGCAGCTCATGCCCACTCTCACCAAGAAAGTCGCCCTGGGCCTCTTCTTGCTGGTTCTCGTGTTGATGCCCTTTGATCTTCCGGTCATTGATCAGATCCCGTTCATTCGATTCCTGGGTGACAACGTCTGGCTTCGACTTGTCAACCGAACGCTGTGCTTTGCCATTGCCGCCCTTGGCTTGAACATCCTCATGGGTCTGGCTGGCCAAATTTCGATTGGTCACACCTTCTTTGGTGGTGTGGGCGCCTACACGGCTGTTCTGGTCGGGGGGAAGTCTTCAGCCAATCTCTGGGGATGGGGCCTTCCAATGTGGATATGGCTTCCGGCCGCCGGTGTCGTAGCCGCACTGGTCGGCGTAGCGGTTGCACCGGCGGCAGTGCGAGTACGGGGCCTCTATTTGGGCATTGTGACTCTCGGTTTGGTTTTCATTGGACTCCACCTGTCTCGAGTCTTTCCCGAGATCGCGGGCCCGGGTGGCCTCGGTCGAAAGTGGCCAAGACTGGAGCTGCGACTATGGAAAGAGGAAAGCCCGTTAGTCAATTTCTCCAGAGATGGGCACTGGTTCTGGTTTGACATCAACAAGAACCAAAAGACCTACCTCCTCCTGCTTGCCATCGTCATCCTGATGGCCTGGGCGGCGGCCAATTTGGCGCGGAGCAGGACCGGTCGCGCGCTGCAGGCCATTCGTGATCGTGACATCGCCGCCGAGATCATGGGGGTGCCCGAATATCGGTACAAGACGACAGCGTTCGCTATCTCGTCGTTCTACGCGGGTATCGGTGGGGCACTGTTCGCTTCGTTTTCAGTCCAGATTCCACCCGAACAGTGGAGTCTCATCGGTGCAGTCAATTTCGTTGCAGCTCTTCTGATTGGTGGAATGGGTCGGGTATCGGGAGTTCTGATGGGCTCTTTCTTCGTGATCACATCCCACCGCTTCGTCGAGGAGATCGTGGACTGGATGAAACATCAAGCCGAAGAAGGGGGCCTTTTCTCGGGCATCTTCGACTTTTTCATCAGTACTGGTCAGGGAGACGGAGGGTTTGTATCGGTCTCGGAGACTGCGCTCGGATACCCATTGCCAGTGAGTGCCCTTGATGACATCATTTTCGGACTCCTGATTATTTTCTTTCTGTTATTCGAACCCCTTGGCCTCTATGGGATATGGGTCAAGGTGCGCAACTACTGGAAGGGTTGGCCGTTCAGT
>DPMC01000290.1:7296-7467 GCA_003541675.1 Acidimicrobiaceae bacterium
AAGGGTTGGCCGTTCAGTTACTGAGTCGCCACCCACCAACAGATCTCGTACTCCATGAGGGGTCCGGGTACCGACAAGTGAGGGGAAACCTGACATGAAGCGATTGACCAGAGTGTTGGCAGTTGTGCTGACACTGACGATGGTCGCCGCAGCCTGTGGCAGCGACGACGA
>DPMC01000127.1 GCA_003541675.1 Acidimicrobiaceae bacterium
GGGAACACCACCGAGTCCATGGGCATCCAGGTTCCGAGCGTGACCCGGTGGGTGACAGGCAGGTGGTAGCCCTCCATGAAGTTCTCAGTAAGGAACTTCCAGTTACCGTCCCACACCTCGTCCACCCGGTGGATCGGCACGTAGTCGGCTACCCCGTAGGGCGCCACGAAGCCCTCGATGGGAGCCAGCAGATCGGCCACCGACGGAGCATCGTCGTCCAGAGTGCAGTAGATCCACCCCTCCCAGAGTTCGGTGCGGATCTCGGGCAGACAGATGTCCACCCGGTCGAATCCGTCGGTGCGCTCCATGTGGTTTGTCCCCACTAGTTGCCCACCTAGGTCGTATGTCCACGAATGGTACGGGCAGGTAATCCGGCGGGAATTCCCGTCGCCGGCCACCAAGGTCATCATCCGGTGCCGGCACACGTTGGAAAACGTCCGGACCCGATCATCACCGTCGCGGACGCAGAACACCGGCTGGTCGGCGATCGACCAGACCAGGTGGTCGCCCACCTCGGGGATCTCGGCGGCCAGCCCGGGCGACACCCAGTCCCGCCCGAAGGCCCGCTCTTGTTCGAGGGCCAACACCGCGTCGGAGTGGTACATGGCCGGTGGCATGTTGGTAGCCGCCGACAGCGGCCCGTCGGCCACGGTGCGCAGACCAGACAACAGGGCGCCGGTCTCAGGCTGGGGGGTCGTCACGTGGAGATCCATTCGGTCAGGCCGGTCAATCGAATCGGTCAGTCGGGGATCACCGCGGTGACCTCGATCTCCACCACCCACTCGGGGCGAGCCAAGGCGGACACGATGATTCCCGTCGAGCACGGGTGGACGCCCTGGAGCCACCTTCCCATCTCCTGATAGACGGCCTCCCGGTATCGGATGTCAGTCAGGTAGACGACGATCCGGCAGATGTGGGACATCTCCGAGCCAGCCTCGGCCAGCAGCATGGCGATGTTCTCCATGGTCTTGGCCGTCTGGGCTCCGGCGTCGCCGGTGTGCAACGACTCCCGGGTGTCGAGGTCCTGGGCGACCTGGCCCCGCAGGAAGACCATGGTTCCGCGGGCCACCACACCCTGGCTGAGGTCGTTATCGAGGTTCTGCTCGGGGTACGTCTCCTTCGTGTTGAAGGGGCGGATGCGCTGATGGGTCATGGCGTCGGACGCTTTCTCATAACTGACGGCGTGGATGGCGGCGTTCGGGTGGAGCAGATCATGCCCCAGCGGTGGCCTGGGCCGTAGCCCCCGCCCCCTCCTCGAAGGGAGTGGATCCCCCGCGGCCGCCCTTGGCCGAGAAGCCCTTACCGAGGGCCAATTGGGCCAGGCGCTCCACGTAAAGGTCGTCCCTGAAGTGGAGGGTAAAGGTCCGGGCGTCACGCATCATCTGGCCCAGCGGGTACCGCTCGTGGCAGGCCCGGGCGCCTACCAGGTCGAATCCTTGGTAGGGGATGGTCAGTACCGCGTCCTTGGCCAGATGCATAGTGCGCACCGCATCGGCCTCGCACTCGTCAGGATCGTCGCCCCGGTCCAGCCGGGCCGCTGTGGCGTACAGGCAGGATCGGGCGGCGAATAGCTGGGCGTCCATCTGGCCTAGCTTCACCCGTACAGCCTCCGACCCAGCCAGGTCGGGGCGCCCGCCGATGTAGTCAGTCAGGAAGTCGAAAGCCCCCTGGGCCGAACCCAGGTGGTTGGCGGCGTATGCACAGGAGAAGGTGCGTTGGTCCTCGGTGACCCACCCGCCAGGGGTGCCCACCACGTGGCTGTCGGGCACGAACACGTCGTCGAACTTCACGCCACAGGAGATGGTGGATCGCATACCCAACATCTGCCAGTCGTCCAACAACTCGACGCCCTCCCAGTCCACCTCCACCACCGCGAACAGCATCCGACCCGCATACGGCGTGTCACCCTCCACGGCACACCACACCATCAGGTACTTGGCGGCAGCGGCGACCGAGGCGAATCCCTTGCGGGCCGTCAGTCGGTAACCGCCGTCGACTTGGGTCAACTCGGACTCGAGGACCTCAGCGCCGTTCTCGTACAGGTGCGCCTCCGAGCCCAACGAGGCACAAAAGGCTCCATCAGCGATGTCGGGAAGGAACCGGTCGCGCTGCTCAGGCGTGGAGTGGAAGGCGATAATGCCCGCCGCATGGTTGTGCACCTGGAGCAACTGGGCAGTGTTGGTCTCCCACCGGGCCATTCGCTCCAGCACCTTGTACCAGGGACTGAAGCGACCGGGCAGCCACCAGCCAGCGCCGCCGTACTCGGTGGGGAGGCAGAGGGCGTGTAGACCGGCAGCCTTGGCCTCAGCGAAGTTCTCGTGCGGGAACTCGACGGCTTCGTCTAGAGCGCGAGCGCGCTCCCGCCAGACCGGGCCCAGGGCATCGACCCGGGCTAGGACCTCGCCGGTTTCGGGGGACTCGGGCCACGGGTCGGTGGTGAACTTCTCTTCGGTAGCGGTACTCATGGGGGGTCTCCCTTAACTGAGACGGTCAACTGGGACAGTCCCTGCAACGGCCGAGCCGTCGTCGGAACAGAAACGGTGGATGGTTCGACGCAGCACGTCACCGCACCGCTCAAGTTGGTCGGGGGCCACCGTCTCGTTGGGACGGTGGGCGTCTGCGATGTCGCCGGGTCCGACGATGACCGACGGCACGCCCAACCGGTCGGCGTAAAGGCCGGCCTCGGTACCAAACGCCACGGTGCCCGGTGCGCCGCAACCCACCAGGTCGGCCATGGCGACGACCGGGGCCAGCGAGGGATCGGTGTCCAGGCCCGGGTAGCCAATGAACAACTCGGAGGTGGCACGTCCGCCCACGGCCGACAGTCGCCGATCGGCGTCGGCCACCGCGTCCAGGACACCGGCTAGCACCTCGTCGGGATCGGTGTCGGCCCGATGACGCACCTCGAACTCGAGCGTGCACGACGGGGCCAACACGTTGACCGCCACCCCGCCGTGAATCGATCCCACGTTGGCGCTGATGCCGCGATCGGAATCGTTCAGGCCTTGGACCAGCGCAACCAGAGCAGCGCCCTCGTGTACAGCGGTCGGTTCAGTCCCGGCCCGGCTGGAATGCCCGGAAGCCGCAGTGAGATCGATCCGGTGGGCGACCTTGCCGGCGTGGGCGTTGCATAGTCGCATCCCCGTAGGTTCGCCCACCACCACGACCTCAGGGGCACACGTTCCGGCACCCGTGGACCCGGTAGCCAGCACGTCGAGCAGACCCCGTACGCCGATGCAGCCGACCTCCTCGTCGTAACTGAGGCCCAGGTGGACCGGGGCCCGGAGGGAGTCAACGTCGATCTCCTCAAGCAGCACGAGTGTGGCGGCCAAGAAGCCCTTCATGTCGGTGGTACCGCGGGCGGCAAGTCGTCCGTCCACCTCGGTGAGGACGTAGGGGTCTGTATCCCAACCAGTCCCAGCGGGAACCACGTCGGTATGACCCGACAACAGGATCCCGCCCGGTGCATCCGGACCGAAGCGGAGGTGCAGGTTGGCTCGCCCCGCCTCACCGGACACCACGTCGACCGCAGCGCCGATCCTCCGGGCCCGATCCGCGTAGTGGTCGATGAGGTCGACGTTGGGAGAGCAACTCTCGGTGGGGTACGCCACTAGCTCCCCCAGCAGGTCCGCCACAGCAGGGATCGAAGGGATGGAGATCGAAGGCACCCCCAAATGCTGGTGCATGTCGAGCCATCCGTCAAAGGGATGCTTTTGATCTACTGGATTCGTATTACCTATATAGAACGGTCAGTCTTCCAACTGTCGTGGGAATCGCAGCGACGACCTGGCGAACTCCGTGAAGGCATCCAGCACGGCCGGACCACGATCAGCGCTCCGGCAGGCCAAGCCAAGGCCCAACGGCGGTACGTCGGTCCTCAACGGTACATAGGCCACCCGGGAACCGTCCTGGGCCTCGTCCCGCGCCGGGACGTGGTTGCCCAGCGACCACCCAAACCCATTGCCGACCAGCGAACGCACCAACGAGAGGTCGGTCACCGTCATGGCCGGACGCATCGACACCCCAGCAGCCAGAAACAGCGACGTGTAGTACTCGCGGCTGGTCGACAGGTCCAGCATCACGAACGGGTCGTCGACCAGTTGATCGAGGCCCACCGCTACCTCAATGGCCAGTCGGTGGTCAGCGGCCACCAGCACGTGGGGTGCCGAATCGGCCAACCGGACGAAGCGGATACCGGAGCCCAGCCCCAGGTCGTAGGTCAACGCCGCATGAAGCGCACCGGACGCCACCGCCTCCAACAACTCGGCCTGGGCCCCGGTCCGAATCTCCACATCCACCCCCGGATGCCGGTCACGAAACCGACGGACCAGAGACGGCACCACGATGGGCGCAGCGGTGGTCAGAGAACCCAGCACCAGCCGCCCCGCCGAGCCGTCCGACGAGGCCGACATACGCTCTTCGAGTTCGGCCGCCCGGGCTAGCAGCTCCCGGGCCTCCACCAATAGCGCCTCGCCCTCCGCCAACAGGCCGAGGCCACGACCCCGGTGCCGCACGAACAGTGTCACCCCGAGAGCCTTCTCCAGCTCCTGCAGCGAGGTCGACATGGCGGGCTGGGACAGCCCGATGGCCCGGGCCGCCCCGGTCACCGAACCATGCTCGGCAAGGGCCACGAAGTGCTCCAACTCACGCAACGTCACCTTCCGCATCCCCCAAGCATCGCGGAGATGGGCCGACGTATCCTCCCTGGGTGACCGACCACGCGACCGCGCCTCCCATCTCCGACGAGTTGGCCGACGCGTTCGCCGCCGACGGAGCCGTGCACCTTGAGGGGCTGTTCGCCGACTGGGTCGACGAGTTGGCCGCCGGAATAGCCCGCAACGAGACTGAACCCAGCGAGTTCTTCGACGACAACGGCACCGCTGATGACGCCGGACGCTTCTGGGACGACTACTGCAACTGGTCTCGCATCCCCGAGTTCGAGCGGTTCGCTTTCGATTCGGGCATTGCCGACGTGGCCGCCGGACTGATGCGCTCCGAGACCGTGCAGTTGTTCCACGAGCACGTGCTGGTCAAGGAGCCGGGTGCGCCCCGTCCGACCCCCTGGCACTGCGACGCTCCTTACTACTTCGTGGACGGCCCACAGACGGTCAGCATCTGGATCCCACTGGACCC
>DPMC01000124.1 GCA_003541675.1 Acidimicrobiaceae bacterium
TGGCTCGCTACCTCGGCGTCGGCCAGGTCCTCCAACAGGAGGACGAACTCGTCGTTCTCCGAGTCGTGGTCCGCAGCGAAGCAGCGGGGAGTGGTGAGTGGACTGTCGTCAGCCGCCGTCCGATAGAAGGCGACCTCCTTGCCGTAGAACATGAAGGTCCGGGCCACAAAGCGCGTTCCCTCGTCCTGAACCGGAGACTTGAGGATTACCGTCTCCGGCCCTGAGCCTCCGTCGTAGGTCGGTCGGAGTCGGTGGAGTAGACCCATGATTCCGATTCCCTGACCGATCAACTCGGCCTCGAAGCCAGTCACCGAGCCGCTGTCAAGGCCGCCGGCGGAGCGCAAGACGCTGGTCAGCCAAGCCGGGGTGACCTCGTCGACACCTGTAGGAAAGTTCTGGTTCGTCATATACGCGCCCCTTTATCGGGAGGCCGTGAAGCCGGCCTCGAGGGTCTGCAGGCGGGCCTCGAGGACAATCTGGGTGGTGTTCACGATCTGGTGGATCGGAGCGGCCCGGCTACCAATCACCGGGTCTGCCTCTTGGCCGTGATGGATCTGTCGGGTCTCTAATCCCCATTCGCTACTCATGGAGCGCCTTTCTGTCTGGTCTGGTATCTGGTGCGATCTTCTGCAGGATTCCCGGAACGAGAATCAGTCGTGGTCGTCGAGGCCTCCCGATGACGGGGGGCTGAAACCGTCGGGCCACCTGGTGGTGTCGTCGTGGCGTATGTCGTCGAGGATCACCTGATCGAGTTGTGCTCCTGACAGGTCGGCTCCGATGAGGTCCGAGAGGCTGAGGTCGGCACCGATGAGCGAGGCATGGCGGAGGATGGCCCCGGAGAGGTTGGCTGCCCGGATGGTTGCTCCGTTGAGTATGGCGCCCCGTAGGTCGACGCCGCCGGCAAAGACCCCGGTGAGGTCGGCTTCGCGCATGCAGGTCCGGGTCATCGAGGTCCCGGCCAGAGTGGCGGCGCCGAGTGCAGCGCCGGTGAGGTCGGTGGCTGTCATCCAGGCGCCGCCCAGATCGGAGCTCCGCAGGTCGGTTCCTGTAAGACGGGCGCTTCCCAGCCAGCATCGGCTAAGAACTGCGCCACCCAGTCGGGCATCGGTGAGATCAGCGCTCCACAGGTTGGCGTGGTGTAGGTCAGCGTCGGCGAACACGGTCCGTTGACAGATGGCGTGTCGCAGGTCAGCCCCCACTAGACGAGCGTCGGACAGGTCCGACCCGGAGAGGACGGCGCCTCCCAGCCAGGCGCCGGTGAGGTCTACGGTCCGGAGGTCGGTGTCGGTTAGGTCCGCGCCGGCCAGGTCAGCCTCGGCGGTGATCTGGTGTCCTCGGACTTCCATGGTCCCATCCATTGAGGTGGAGACTAGGGCAGCATGTCCGGGTGCCTGTCATCCTCGCCGGTCTGTCGGCTCTCGCTTTCGGTTTTGGAGACCTGTTAGGGGGCGTGGCTATACGCCGGTCGGGACGGCCCGGAGCGGCTCTCGGTGTAGCGATGATGGCCACGTTGGTGGGCGCTGTCCTGATCGGTCTCTTGCTTGTCGTCCGACCACCCGAGGTCGTCCGGTGGCAGGACATTGCGTGGCCGGTCGGGGCCGGGGCCTTGATGGTGACTACCCGTCCGCTCCTGTACCTGGGGATGGCCCGTGGCCCGGTGGCAGTGTTCGCTCCGTCGTTTGGGTTGGTGATGATTGTTGTTCCGACCATCGTGGGGCCGCTGATCGGACAGACTCTGGAAGGCATTGAGATGGTAGGGGTGGCGTTGGCTATACCCGCGGTCGTGCTGTTGTCGGGGGAGGGTCGCCTACCGAAGTTGGGTGTTGTTCTTCGGAGCCCAGTCTTGGGTCTCGCTGTGGTGGTGGGCACCAGTATCGGGACGGCGGGACTGCTCCTGACGCAGGCGGCACCCGAAGCCGGAGAGGTCCCAGCGTTCGTAGTGTTGGTCACCGGGGTGATGGTGATGCCATGGATCCTCCGTCAGCGAACAGGTTCATTCTTGCCGGAGCGTGAAATCCTGGGATTCGGGTCGGTGCTCGGCGCATCGAGTGCGGTGGCGTTCGTGCTGAGTACCGCCGCGTATCTCCGTGGCTCGGCTGCCGTCGTCTCAGCGTTGATCGCGATGGCTCCGGGAGTGAGTGTGGTCATCTCGTGGCGGTTCCTCGGCGAACGCATCTACGCAGTGCAGGTGCTTGGTGGGGCTTTCGGCATGGCGGCCGTAACAGCGTTCGCCCTGGCCGGCTGATCGACTCAGTTGGTTGTCTAACCGAGTTGATTGCACCCCGCGCCGGGTGTGGGTGACGGTGAGTCGACCTGTAGGCGGGGTTCTGTCCACCGGCCCCTTGCGGGGGTCCGGGTGGGTGACCATCCATCTGTGCGGCTAACCCGGGAGGATCCACGGACGGACCGCCCTCTCCCTGTTTGGCCTTGCTCCGGATGGGGTTTGCCGTGCCGCTCCCGTCTCCGGGACGCGCGGTGGGCTCTTACCCCACCGTTTCACCCTTGCCCGCAACGGGGCCTTTGGC
>DPMC01000204.1 GCA_003541675.1 Acidimicrobiaceae bacterium
ACTGCTTCCGGGATGGCTGGTGGGAGAAGTGGCTCCGCAAGGGCTGGGTCAACGCCAAGAAGGAGCCGGTGGCCAACCGCGACCTATGGGAGCCGCTCGTCGAAGCGGTGCAGGCACGCGGAAACGTCGATTTCCGTTGGGTGAAGGGCCACTCCGGTGATCGATGGAACGACGAGGCCGACCGTCTGGCAGTTGAGGCCGGAACCCGTCAGGTCAACCTTTCGGGTTAGGGATATTCCGGGTCACCGCAGCAGGTTCAACCACTTGACCAGTGCCGCCCGAGGGGTGCCGGGCAGGGCAATGGCCACCACGGCGTCCTCGCCGTCGTCCCACGGACCGTCGACCGACACCATGGTGGATGACCCACAGATCTGGAGGACGGTGCGATCGTTGGGCCGGTCGTTGACCCGGACCAAACCCTTGGCTCGGACAACGCCGCCCGGACGAGATTGGGTCCAGGTCTCGATCGAAGGCCGACTGATGGGCCCGTCGAGCCGTCGGGAGATGGTCACGTGATCAGCGTGCTGCGGCTCACCCGAACCGGAACCGTGGTCGACTCTTCTAGCGGGCGGGAAGTGGTCGACGTCCAGTGGTCGGCATGCCGGTCCCAGCAGTACCGCCGTGGGGAGGGGCGCCCGCAGGACCGTGGCGCCGGTTACACCGTCCAGCCAGGCCTCCGTGGCTTCCAGTTCGTCGGCACCGGCCACGTCAGTCCGGCTGATCACCACCAGGTCGGCACAGGCCACCTGGGCAACCACCGTGTCGCCGACGTAGGGGTCGACGGCTCGGCTGAGAATCGAAAAGGGGTCGACCAGCACCACGACCCCATCGGGGCTGAATCCCGGGGAGTGTCCCCACTGGGCAACTTTGTGTGGCTGGCCGACTCCGCTCACCTCTACGACCACCCGGTCGATGCGCTCAGCGAAGCCGCGAACAGTCTCTAGCGTCTCGGCGAAGTTGTCGGCCACGGAGCAGCAGATACAGCCGTTGGCCAGCCGGAGGACATCGTCAGTGGCTGAATCCAGGAGGCGGCCGTCGATGTCGATTTCGCCGAAATCATTCACAAGCACAGCGATGCGCTGGCCGTCGGGGTTGGCCAGCAGGTGGTTCAGCAAAGTGGTCTTGCCGGCGCCCAGGTAGCCACCTATGACGGTGAGTGGCAGACGCACTGATCCGGGGGTCATGCGTCCGTCTGCGGGGATCCTTCGTGGAGCACGCCGCCGCTCATGGTTCCCCAGACCGGGATGTCCCGGAGTTCCGCTGGGTCGACTTCGAAGGGGTCGGCCTCCAAGACCGCGCAGTCAGCGAACTTCTGTGGGGTGATGGATCCGATCACGTCGTCCATTCGGAGTTGCCAGGCCGCGCCCATGGTGACTGCGTGCATCGCCTCGACCACGGTGACCCGCTCGTGTTCACCCATGATCTCGCCCTTCGGAGTCTGACGGTTGACGGCGGCCCATGCCACGTGCAAAGGCCCCAATGGGGTGACCGGTGAGTCGGAGTGCATCGACAGGGGGACGCCGATGTCGAGGGCAGTCCGGGCGGCGTTCATGCGGGCCGCCCGGTCCGGGCCGACGGTGATGGCGCGGTGCTGGTCACCCCAGAACCAGGTGTGGTTGGAGAACACGTTTGCGCACATGCCAAGGGCCTTCATTCGTCGGTACTGGCCCGGGGTGGTCATCTGGCAGTGCTGGATGGTGTGGCGGTGGTCCGGCAGTGGGTTCGCGGTCTGGACCTGGTCGAAGGCGTCCAGGAGGGCGTCGACGGCCTGGTCGCCGTTGGCGTGGGTGTGTACTAGCAGGCCGGCCCGGTGATACGGACCGATGCGCTCGGCGGCCTGGTCAGGGGCGATCAGCCAGATGCCGTTGGGGCCACCGTGCAGGTATCCGGGCCACCGGAGGCGGGCAGTGCCGCCCTGAATGGATCCGTCCATCAGGAGCTTGACGTTGCCGAAGCGGACACGGTCGGTGGACCTCCGCTTCAGGTCGACCATGGCCGAAGCGCAGGCCTCGTCACCGTCCGGCGCACTCATCAGGGCTCCATGGAACATGGCTGCCCGCATGGGGAAGGTTTCGTCGGCGATGTCGATCCACTGGCGGACGACGGCTTCGTCCAACAGGTTGGACGTACCGAGGTCGGCCACGGTAGTGACACCCACGTTGCGGGCGGCCTGTCCAAACATGAGGACCGATTCGTCGGATTGGGTTCGACCGAAGAACGACCGGAAGGTCTGGCCGGCCAGCGCCATAGCCGGGAACTCCTGAAGTTCGCCAGTGGGCCAGCCCGAGTCGTCCTTGGGGACGCCTTCGGCCAAGGTGTCCGGGTCTATGCCCTCTTGTTCCATGAGGGCTGAGTTGACGGTGGCCAGGTGCATGTTGGAGTGGGCTACAAATATCCGGCGGGTGGTGGACACAGTGTCGAGTTGTCGGCGATCGAAGCGCTCGCCGGGCCAGAAGATCGGGTCCAGGCCCCAGGCCAGGAGGGGTTCGTCGGGGTC
This sequence comes from Acidimicrobiaceae bacterium, assembly GCA_003541675.1. Taxonomy (GTDB): domain Bacteria; phylum Actinomycetota; class Acidimicrobiia; order Acidimicrobiales; family MedAcidi-G1; genus UBA9410. Next base: position 2,498 of record DPMC01000204.1, read on the forward strand.
GTCGAGTAGGCGGTCGGCTTCCCGGAGGCGGTCGACCACAGCGTCAAAGGTGGTGCATCCGCGCCAGAGGCGGCCATTTGGCCCTCGCCGGGCTTCGAAGCCCACGTAGGTGAACTGCCAGATGCCGCCGGTGTCCTTATGGCTGTGGGCCTCAACGAAGCCCGGCAAGAGCACCTTGTCGGCTAGGGAGTGGTCGACGGTGCCGCCGTACACGTCGACTAGTTCGTCGACTTCGCCGACGGCCAGAAACCGACCGTCCTTGACGGCGATCGCCGAACCTGAGGGCACCGTCGAGTCGAGCGTGTGGATGGCCCGGGCGGGAAAGACCGTGGTGGGTGAGGCCTGATCCCCGACAGGTGGGTGGGACATACCGAGGATGCTAGTCCTGCGGTACGGATTCGTACTGTTTGGACCGGGGTCTGTGACACAGGCTTCATCCGCGGCGTACTGTCGGTGGTACCGAAGAAGGGAGGTGGTCCAGATCAATAGCAGTTCTTCCAATAGACGATGTGGGACTTCGGAGGTGGG
>DPMC01000299.1 GCA_003541675.1 Acidimicrobiaceae bacterium
GGCTGGATGATGTGGAACTGGTTGCTCTCCGGACTGGCCACCGACGCCACTGTGGTCCTCTACGACGGCTCACCCTTCCAACCCGACGGCAGTCGCCTCTTCGACCTGGCCGACGAGTGCGACCTCACGTTCTTGGGGGTTTCGGCCAAGTTCATCGACTCGGTGGCTGCCGCCGGACTCCGTCCCGTCGAGACCCATGCACTGGAGAACCTCCGGACGGTCTGCTCCACCGGCAGCCCCCTCAGCCACGAGGGATTCGCCCACGTGTACGCCGACTGGTCGCCCGAAGTGCATTTGGCGTCGATCTCCGGAGGCACAGACCTCTGCGGCTGCCTAGTGGCCGGACACCCCGCCGGGCCGGTCCACGCCGGGCAAATCCAGGGGCCAGTCCTAGGGATGGGCATGGACGTGGTGGACGAAGACGGCGCTACGACCGGTCCCGGGGTTCGCGGCGAGCTGGTGTGTCGGACAGCGTTCCCATCCATGCCGTTGGGCTTCTGGGACGACCCCGGTGACGAGCGTTACCGCGCCGCCTACTTCGACCGGTTCGAAGGGCTCTGGCACCAGGGCGACTTCGCCGAACGCACCCCTGAGGGTGGCTTCGTCATCCACGGGCGGTCCGATGCCACCCTTAACCCGGGCGGGGTACGGATCGGCACCGCAGAGATCTACCGGCGGGTCGAGCATCTCGACGAGATCGTCGAGGCGCTGGTCATCGGTCAACCGTGGCAGGGCGACGTCCGGGTAGTCCTGTTCGTGGTGACCGCCGACGGCGTTGTGCTCGACGACGACCTCCGGGACCGGATCCGCGCCGACGTGCGGATGGGCGCATCACCGCGCCACGTGCCGGCGGTGATCCTCGAGGTACCCGAGCTGCCCCGCACTCGATCGGGCAAGCTCGTGGAGCTGGCCGTGCGTGCCGTTGTGGAGGGCCGGCCGATCACCAACGTCGAGGCGCTGGCCAATCCCGAGACCCTCGACCACTTCCGGGACCTTCCGGAACTGGTGCCGTGACCCGGGGCCTCTGAGAGGGGTCGGTCACCAGCCGACTCCCTGCCGGCTGACCATTAAGCCGGTCAAATGTCGCTGAGGGACACTCCAGCCACCTGTAGATGGCCCAGTTCGTTCATGGAACGCACCGACCGGTGCCCGGCTGATGACGCGGCCACCCGAGCCACCGACGTGTAGTGGGCCTCATAGAACATCACTCGCCCGATGCCCAGCAGGTGAGACAGGTAGGCCGACACCACTCCGCCGTGACAACCCACGGCCACGGTCCGCCCCGGGTTGGCGGCGATGATCCGGCCCATTCCCTCGACCACCTGGGCCTGAAAGGCCTCGGGGTCGGGCAGGTCGTCGCCAGCCATCATCGCCTCCCAGCGGGGGTCACCACTGGCCTTTAGGTGCTCAATGGGGATGTACTCCGGCTCACCCTGGTCGTACTCGTTGACCATCGGCTCGATGACCATCTCGAGGCCCAGGCGGGCGGCCAAGGGTGCCACAGTCTGCTGCGCCCGGGCCTTGGGACTGGCGTACACGGCGTCGATCCGCTGCGCGGTCGGCGGGTTCACGAACCAGTCGGCCAGCGCCTCGGCCTGCCGGCAGCCCAGCTCAGACAGCACCGGATCGGCCTCGGCCCCGGTGTCACGGTTGTCGACGGTGACCGGGAGGCCGTGGCGGATCAGTAGGAGCTCCATGACCGGCGGACAGTAGCGGCGCGACCGGCCCCCGCTACCTTCGGCGCCATGAAGATCGACGGAGGACTCACCGGACTCACCACGCCCGCCGACAAGAGCGGCATCGGCGCCATCGGCGAGGCGGCCCGCCGCCTGGAGGAGGCCGGCTACTCCGGGGCCTGGACGGCCGAAACCAGCCACGACCCGTTTCTGCCCCACATGGTGGCCGCTGAACACACTGAGCGCATCGAGTTGGGCACGTCGATCGCCGTGGCGTTCGCCCGTAATCCGATGCTGCTGGCCAATCTGGGCCATGACCTGCAGCGTTACAGCGACGGTCGGTTCATCATGGGTCTGGGTACTCAGATCAAGCCCCACATCACCAAGCGCTTCTCGATGGAATGGTCCAGGCCGGCAGCCCGCATGCGCGAGATGATCAGCGCCATGCGGGCCATCTGGTCCACCTGGAACGACGGCGAGAAGCTGGCCTTCCGTGGCGACTTCTACTCGCACACCTTGATGACCCCGTTCTTCGATCCCGGCCCCAACGAGTGCGGACCTCCCAAGGTGTTCATCGCCGCGGTCGGTCCGCTCATGTCCGAGGTGGCAGGCGAGGTATGCGACGGACTCATCTGCCATGCCTTCAGCACTGAGCAGTACCTCCGGGAGGTCACCATCCCGGCCATCGAGCGGGGCCTTGAGAAGTCGGGCCGCACCATGAACGACTTTGAGATCGTCGGACCGGGCTTCGTGGTGACCGGCAGCACCGAGGAGGCCATGGCGAAGGCGGCCACCGGGGTCCGTCAACAGATCGCCTTCTACGGCTCCACGCCGGCCTACCGGCCCGTCCTGGAGACCCACGGTTGGGGTGACCTCCAGGACGACCTGAACCGCATGTCCAAGCTGGGCCAGTGGCAGGAGATGGGCGAACTCATCGACGACGAAGTGTTGGACGCCTTCGCGGTGGTCGGCGAACAGGGCGCGGTGGCCACCGGCTTCCGGGACCGCTACGGCGACTGTGTGGACCGGCTGAGCTTTTACACCCAGGGCGGTGAGGGTGGTGCAGCGTTCTGGGAGCCGATCATCGCCGACCTATCGACCACCTGACGCCCATTAGTAGATTTGAAGCCGTGGGAGCCAGCGTGACGCCGTAACCGGCGGCGCCAAGGCCGTCCTGCGGACCGGCAGCGTGTTCGACCTGTCCCTGCGGTAAACGGCGAAAGAGCGCCACCCGAAGGTGACGCTCTCTGGCGTTTTCGTTCGTCTGGCCAGATGGTGATGACGGTCCGCTCCCCTGCCCTGATTCCGTACCGTCCATCTGCCTGTTGCCGGGCCCGGTGGATCAGCTGTTGATGACGTCTGTCACCGTTCCGGCTTC
>DPMC01000103.1:0-1037 GCA_003541675.1 Acidimicrobiaceae bacterium
GACCTTGCCGAAGCACCACAGGTCCGGGGTCACCCCGAACCGCTCGGCTGCCCCACCGCGAGCCAAGCGGAAGCCGCTGATGACCTCATCGAAGATGAGCAACGCACCGGCTGTATCGCAGGCGGCCCGAAGACCCTCGAGGAATCCGTCTGCCGGAGCGACGAGGCCCATGTTGGCGGCCACCGGTTCCACGATGACCGCGGCGACGGTGTCGTCAAGGGTAGGAACCACGTTGTAGGGGGCCACGATCGTGTCGGCCACTGCACCATCGGTGACGCCGTCACACCCGGACAGGCCCTGGTTGGCCACACCGCTGCCCCCGGCCGCCAATAGCGCATCGGCATGGCCGTGGTAGCAACCGGCGAACTTCACGATGCCCGGTCGACCTGTCGCTCCCCGGGCCAGACGAATGGCCGACATGGTGGCCTCGGTGCCCGATGAGACGAACCGCACGGACTCCAGCCCGGTGATCCGATCGACCACCATCTCGGCTAGTACCACTTCGGCTTCAGTCGGCGCGCCGTAGGAGGTCCCCGCCGATGCCGCCCTGGTGACGGCCTCCAGCACCGCCGGGTGGGCGTGACCGAGGATCCCTGGACCGTAGGACTGCACGTAGTCGATGTACCGACGACCCTCAGCGTCCCAAAGGTACGGCCCCTGGGCCCGATCCACGAAGTACGGGGTGCCGCCAACCGATCCGAAGGCCCGGACTGGCGAGTTGACCCCACCGGGAATCACCCGCCGCGCTCGGTCGAAGAGGTCGAGGTTGGCGCCCATCGGTCCGATCCTCAGCTGCCGAGGAGTTCGGCGGCCCGTCGAGCGAGGTAGGTGAGGACGAAGTCGGCACCGGCCCGACGGATGGACAGGAGGTGCTCCATGCCCACTGCGTCGCCGTCCAGCCATCCGTTGGCTGCCGCGGCCTCCACCATCGCGTACTCACCGCTGACGTGGTATGCGGCTAGAGGCACGTCGACGACGGCGCGGGCCTCGGCTATCACGTCGAGGTAAGCCAACGCCGGCTTGACCATGACCATGTC
>DPMC01000103.1:1348-1838 GCA_003541675.1 Acidimicrobiaceae bacterium
CCGGCTTGACCATGACCATGTCGGCGCCCTGTTCGATGTCGCCGAGGATCTCGACCATGGCCTCACGGGCGTTGGGCGGATCCTGCTGGTAACCCTTCCGGTCACCGCCGTCGACGATCTCGACGTCGACGGCATCACGGAACGGCCCGTAGAGCGCTGAGGCGTACTTGGCGGCGTAGGCCAGGATCGCCGTCTGCTGATGACCGGCATCGTCAAGCGCGCCGCGAATGGCCGATACCTGGCCATCCATCATTCCTGAGGGGGCAGTGACGGAAGCTCCCGCGTCGGCCTGGGCGACGGCGGCCCGGGCGTAGAGCTCGAGGGTGGCGTCGTTGTCGACCGACCCGTGCCCGTCCAGCACGCCACAGTGCCCGTGGTCGGTGTACTCGTCTACGCACAGGTCGGCCATGAGCACCACGTCGTCGCCCACCTCGTCACGGAGGTCCCGCAAGGCCACCTGGACAATGCCGTCCGGGTTCCAGGCCTCGGA
>DPMC01000103.1:2232-9291 GCA_003541675.1 Acidimicrobiaceae bacterium
GCGGCCACCTCGGAACAGAGGCTGGCCCGTGTGTGCTGGACCACGCCGGGCAACGAGGCCACGGGCTGTGGGTCGTCGATGCCCTCGCGGACGAACAGCGGGGCAACGAGGTCATCAACCGACAGACGGGTCTCGGCCACGAGGCGCCGTAGGGCCGCCGTGCGGCGCAGGCGGCGGGGCCGCGAGACGGGGTACTCCACGTACATGAGCCTACGGAGAGCGGTGGCTTCGCCGGTCAGTCGGCCCGATCAGCCAACCCGGTCAGTAGACGCGGGTTTTGGCCCACTCTTCGACTGCGGCCACTAGGCCATCGACCGAGTGCGGGTCGGCCTGGACCACCTCGTGCCCGGCGTGACGAGCCGCTGCGGCGCTAATCGGACCGATGCACGCCGCTTCGACCGGCAAGACCGTCCCGGGAAACAGATCGTGGTACCGGCGAACCGTAGATTCGGACGTGAAGGTCACCAGGTCGGCCCGTGCGGCGGCAGCCAGCACTCCGGGGTCGACGTCGGGCGCCACGTTCCGGTAGGCGACCACCACCTCGACCTCCCAGCCGGCGGCTCGCAGACCGTCGGGCAGCACCGCCCGGGCAGTCTCCGCCCGGGCCAACAGAACCCGACCACAACCAGTCGGGTCACCGGGCACTGGGAACTCGGCCAACAGGCCTTCGGCGACCGCGCTCGATGGCACGAGGTCTACGGCATAACCGGCAGCGACCAGCGGTGCGGCGGTCTTCGGTCCGACCGCGGCGATCCGCCCCGGGAAGGTGCGCCCGGCGAACCTTTCGGCCACCCGATGAGCACCATTCGGGGAGGTCACCACGATCCAGTCGTACCGGCCAGCTACCGCTCGATCCACGGCCTCGGTCAAGGCCGCTCCCCCGGCGGTCGGCTCGGCGATGACGACGACTGGCAACTCGACCACCTCGGCACCTCGTTCCCGCAAAGCGTCGGCCAGTGAGCCGGCCTGATCGGTGGCCCGGGTGACCACCACGTTGCAGCCGGCCAGTGGGCCGGGCCGGTCGGTGGTCACCGGCCGAGCAGGGAGGATCCGCCCCGCTCGTCGAGGAGGGAACGAGCGATGGCCCGCCCCATCCCCGGTCCGTCGGATCCGGTTCGCTCATCAATAAGCAGGACGGTGCCATCCGTGGACGACACCGACCCGGTCAGGCGGAGATCACCATCAGGCCCGCCTCCCAGCACGGACCCGTCCATCAAGACGGCGTGAGCGGCCACCGGCAGGTCACATCCGGCACCTAGTTCGGCGAGAAACGCCCGCTCGGCCGCCACCGTCCGGTGGGCTGCCGGATCGTCCACAGCGGCGAGCAGTTCGAGGAATGAACCGTCATCGCTTCGGCACTCCACGGCCAGTGCCCCCTGACCTACCTGGGGAAGCAGTACCGACTGGTCCAATGGATCGACCACCGCCGGGGTCAGGCCCAGTCGATCGAGCGCGGCAACCGCCACCACGATCGCTGCGAAACCGTCAGGACCGTCCAGTTTCGCCAACCGGGTACCGATGTTTCCCCTCAAGCTGGCGAACTCCAGGTCAGGACGCCAATGGGCCAACTGGGCTCGGCGACGGATCGATCCGGTGGCCACCACGGCCCCCGCCGCCAGGTCGTCAAACCGGCAACCGACGAGGGCGTCGCGTGGATCAGCCCGTTCAGGTACGGCGGCCAACACGAGGGCGTCGGGAGTCAGGGCCGGCAGGTCCTTCGCCGAGTGGACGGCCACGTCGGCCCGGCCTTCAAGCACCGCGGCCTGAACCTCCTTGACGAACACGCCCTGGCCGCCCATCTCCTCCAGCGGAGTGGTCCGATCCAGATCCCCGGTGGTCTCGACGACCACGATCTCGACGGTAGTGCCCGGTCGAGTCGCCACGATCAGGGCAGACAGGCGATCGGCCTGCCAGCGCGCCAGTGCGCTGCCCCGGGTCGCCGCACGGACGTGCATACCGGCCGCTACAGGTCGAAGAGGTCGCGCAGGGCCTCGGCTAGGCGCTCGCCCCGGGCGGTGCCCGCGGCGTCCTTCATCCGAATGGTCGGCTCATGCAGGATCTTGCCGACTATGCCGGCCGCCAGTGCCTCGACGGCCTCACGTTGGCGTTCGTCCAGGTCGCCCAGACGAGCGGCCAGACGCTCCAACTCACCCTTCTGGACGTCCTCGCCGCGACCACGCAGGCTGGTCACCAGCGGGGCGACCGAGCGGGCAGTCGACTCGTCGACGTAACGATCCAGTTCGGCATCCACGATGGCCTGAACCGCTGTGACCTCCCTCTGGCGTTCCCGGATTCCCGCATCGGCGAAGGCCCGCAAGTCGTCCATGTCCAACAGGGTCAGTCCGTCGATCTCCCCGGCGGCCGGATCGACGTCACGGGGCACCGCGATATCGACGACCAGCAGCTCACGGCCCTCGCGTTCACCAACCACCGAGGCCAGATCACCATGTTCGAGGATCACCGACGACGCACCGGTGGACGTCAACAGCACGTCGACCTCGGGCAGAAGGCGGGGCAGGTCGTCGAGACGGACCGCGGTCCCACCGAGACGCTTGGCGACGTCGACGGCCCGCTCCCAAGTGCGGTTCGCCACCAGGATGGAGGCGACGCCGCCACCGTGCAGGGCACGGGCCAGGCCCTCGCCCATCTCACCAGCGCCGACCACCATGACCTGGCGGCCCTCCAAAGTGCCTAGGCGATCGGTGGCCATGGCAACCGCGGCCTGTGAGACCGAGGTGATGTTTCTGGAGATAGCCGTCTCGGTTCGCACCCGCTTGCCAACTTCGAGTGCATGACGGAACAGCGGGTTGAGCACCGGGCCGACGGCGCCCTCGGCGGCCGCCGTCTCCCACGATGTACGGACCTGCCCGAGGATCTCGTGCTCTCCCAGGACCGCTGAATCAAGACCGGACGCCACCGAGAAGAGGTGACGGGCCGCGTCACCGTCGAACAGCCCGACGAGGTGGTCGGAGAATTCCTCGGGGGCCACGTGTGAGGTCTCGGCGAAGAAGTTACGGATGTCCTGATACGCGCCGTGGAATTTCTCCGCGAAGGCGTACACCTCGATGCGGTTACAGGTCGAGAGCACCACGGCTTCAGTGATGTTCTCACGCGACGTGAGATCCGCCAACGCCTTGGGTAGACGGGAAGCGGGCACCGTCATCCGCTCGAGCAGGTCGAGAGGAACGGTCCTGTGGTTCAAGCCGACGGCGACAACCGACAAGGCTCGCTACTCCTGATTCTCCGGAACCACCGGAAGCCCGGGGTGCCAGTTTCGAGGTGAATGGATTGACTGGACTGAGACGACGTCCGGCGCCGTCAGGGACACCAGCATTCCCGATGGAGGGGTTGCCTTCCAACCCCCGGGCCGCACCACTCCAATACCGATCACCCGACAGCCCCGGCGTTGGCTCCGCTGGCCATCCGACGATGCTGGTGGTAGCCGAGGATCTGCAGTTCGGTAGCCAGGTCGACCTGCCGGAGGTCGACGTCTTCGGGCACGTGGACGACTGCTGGAGCGAAGTTGAGGATCGAGGGGACACCGGCGGCCACTAGATGGTCAGCTGCTTCCTGGGCGGAAGTTGACGGTGTGGCAATGATGCCCACCGTGCATCCTGATTCGGCGACGACGTCCGCCAGTTCCTCGACCGGGCGCACCACACGACCGCCGATGTACCTGCCCACCACGGCTGGGTCGGCATCGACGAGGCCGGCCACCGGGAACCCACCAGCCACGAACCCGTCGTACTGGCTGAGAGCCCGACCCAGGTTGCCGATCCCGACGATGACCACCGGACTGGGCTCGCCGCCCCCCAGTGCCAGGCTGATCTCACCGATGAGGTGATCGACCTGGTAGCCGACGCCCCGGGTGCCGTGGGCGTGAAGGTAGGAGAGGTCCTTCCGGACGTTGGCGGCGTTGACTCCAGCCAGATCAGCCAACTCGACTGAGGACACGGTGGCCATGCCGGAATCAGCCAACTCGACCAGGCCGCGCAAGTAGACGGGTAGACGGGCAACCGTGGCCTCGGGAATGACCTCGCGCCGATCTGACCCGCCGTTCATCGACCCGTCGTTTCTGGACACGGGCCAAAACTACGCGCTTGTGCACCGATTCACATGACACCGGCATCTTGCGGGAACCGGGCCGGGACGACGGACCAATACCGTTGACCACTGTGAACATGCAGTCTCCGGTCGCCGCGGCGTCCATGCTCGTCTCGTTGGCCTTCGCCGTCACGGTCCTCGAGCGCTGGATCGACCGACGCCGGCCTCAAGACCTTGCCTGGGCAACCTCCCTCGGACTGTTCGCCGCTGGTGCCGCCGCCCTCTGGTGGGGCGCGTCGATCGGCTGGTCGGAAGGTTCGTTCCGTGCGTTCTACGCCTTCGGAGCCGTCCTGAACGTACCGATCCTGGCCCTGGGGACCGTGTACCTGCTGGCGTCCCGGCGAACCGCCAACCGGATCGCCCTGGCGACCGTGCTGGCCTGTGCGTTCGCCGCCGGGATCGTGATGGCCGCACCCCTCACCGGCTCACCCCACGGTGTCGCGGAAATGTTCGCAACTGACGAACTCCCGCAGGGATCGGAGGTGTTCGGTGCCGGGCCCCGGGTAGCCGCCGCCCTGGCCTCATCGGTGGGAGCGTTGGTCGTGATCGTCGGGTCCCTCTGGTCAATGATGCGTCTCGGCCGGATCGGGGGGCCGGCGGCCCGGCGGGGAGCGACCGGCAACGGCCTGATCGTGGCCGGGGCCCTCGTGCTTAGCTGGGGTGGCCTGCTCAACTCGGTCCTCGATGAGATGACCGGCTTTGCTGTATCACTGCTCGTGGGCATCTCGCTGATCTTCGCCGGGGCGCTCACCGCCACAGAATCAAGGTCCGCCGTCGGCTCAAGGCCTGTGACCCCGCCCACCTGATCGGCACGCCGGTCCCGGGTCAGTCGACCAGCAGGACGAACTGGACGACGGCGGCCCCGAGGATGACCAACAAAAGCAGTGCGGTGACGATCGTGGTTCCCAGACGCATCAGGACTCACCTCGCGGTGTGGATTCGGGTCGCACACCGAGACTGACCGCGGTGGTCGCACCGCTGGCCGGCCCATCCGCCACCTCGACCACCACCGGGTCGGACGGTCCTAGCCCGAGGTCGGCAGCGGCCGACATGCGGCACATCACCAGCGACACCAAGCCGGTCGAGTCGACCAGCAGTCCGAGACCCCCCGGAGCCACCTCATCAAATGCGCTGACCCGCCGGGCGGGCAGCACCCGGTCAGCGATCCGGACCCGAAATCGGTCGACCGACGGGTCACCAGCCAGTTCGTCGAGATCCTCGGGGCCGGCGTTGAGCTGGACATTGCCGAACCGGTCGATCCACCACACCTCGGCGTGCAGGCCATCGGACTCGACCGCGGCGGCCGAGACCACGGCGGGGAGTAGGCCGTTTGGATCAATCGATTCACCCAACTCGTCGAGATCGACCCCGCAGGCCAGATGGGCGGCCACAGGTGCGAACACGTCTCGACCATCGAACGTCGTGCCCTGGGACGGAAGGTGCCAGGCGGGATCGGTCAGCGAGACCGCCCGGTCGGCTCCACCCACCATGGCGACCGCGGGAGCCAGTAGTCCGTTGTCGGGGCCGACGAGGACCGACTGTCCACCACCCACCTCGACGGCTATGCCTCGGCGGGTCGTACCCACACCGGGATCGACCACGGCCAGGACCACGCCGGGGCACAAGTACTGCGCACTGCGAGCCAGAGCTAGGCCACCGGCCCGCACGTCGTGGGGGGCGATTCCGTGGGTGACGTCCACGATCCGCACGTGGGGAGCCACCGAGGCCACCACCGAATGGACTACGCCGACGAACTCGTCGTCGGTGCCGTAGTCCGAGAGGAAGGAGACGGTGTCGAGTCGCTGGCCCATGGTCCCCGCCCGGTCAGGCACCCAGTTCTCGCGACCGGGCGGCCGCCGCGGCGACTACATCGGCCACTAGGTCCCGGAATCCGGCCGCCTCAAAGACGGCCAGGCCGGCAGCCGTGGTGCCCCCCTTGGAGGTGACGTTCTCCCGCAGGATGGCCGGCGGATCGTCAGAGGCCTTGAGCAGTGTGGCCGCCCCCAGCAGGGTCTGTTCGGTGAGGGTGACGGCCACGTCGGCGGGCAGGCCCTCGGCGATGCCGGCGGCCATGAGAGCCTCGGCCAGCAGGAAAACGTAGGCCGGGCCCGAGCCCGACAGCCCGGTGACAGCGTCGATCAGGACCTCCTCGACCATCACCACCTCACCGACCGCGCCGAGGATTCCGGCCGCCCAGTCCAGGTCCGCGGGGGTCGCCGCGTTACCCCCGGCCACCGCGGCCGCTCCCTGGCCGACGAGGGACGGGGTATTGGGCATGACCCGTATGACGGGCACCCCACTACCCAACGCCGCCTCCATGGCAGCCGTGGTGACACCGGCCGCAATGGACAGCACGCGGGGCACGCCCAATGCGGCTAGGCCAGCGCACACATCGGCTACCACATGAGGCTTGACGGCCACCAGGGTGTCGACCCCGGCAACGGCCGAATCACCGACCGAGACGCCGGGCAGAACATCGGCCAGTACAACCCGGCGGTCACCGTCGGGCTCGACGACGTGGAGTTGGTCAGCTGCCGCCCAACCGTCGGCCATCAGGCCACCCAGCAGGGCCTCGCCCATTTTCCCTCCGCCGATCACCTGAAGTCTCATGATCCGGGGTTCACCAGCCAGTCCGTCAGCCACGGAGCGAACCTATCCGTTTCCGTCATACGAGGACCCAGGTCCGCCGGACAACATCGGGCGGCCCGACGGCAGGATCCGGGATGAGGCGACGGCCACGGCAAGGCATCCGACGGTGATACCAGCCACCGTGAGGACGGTCTCAGTGGACCACAACCCAAGGGTCACGCCGATCACCAGTGGCCCGGTGGTCTGACCCACCCGGAGGCCCCCGACCCACAACGCCATCAGCACACCGCGGAGGTGCTCGGGTGCCTGCTCGGCCACGTGGTCCTGAAGGGTGGGGATGGTGAAGCCCTCGGCCAGCCCATACAC